>JAADFU010000094.1:0-143160 GCA_013152715.1 Calditrichota bacterium | reverse complement strand
GTATCTCGAGATTATCTCAGACAACTCATTCTCGACCGCGATGTTTTCATTGAGACGATCAAAGACAGGAAAGGAAAATACGGCAGATACCTCGGCGAAATCTGGGCGACGGATGAAAATGGCGAATACTACAACGTAAATGATCGTATGATGAAGGAAGGCTACGCCGAACCGTATGGGGGATGAAATTTTTGGGAATTATCAGTGCTGTGTTCCTAGTTTAGAGTTTTTGGGGAGGCAAAAGTTGGCACTCCAAGCAAAGAAATTATGACAAAAGAAAAATCAGCGACGTGAAAATAGAAAAAGAGATTGTCGTCATCGGGGACCGGATTTTGATTAATCCGGACACTGACAAACAAAAAACACCCAGCGGTCTTTACCTGCCGCAAGGTGTCACCACAAAAGAACAAATTCACAGCGGCCTGGTGCTCAAAACAGGCCCCGGCTACATTTTACCGGCAACTGATTCGTCCGAGCCCTGGCTGGAAAAACAAATTAAACCGCGCTACATTCCGCTGCAAGTCCACCCCGGCGATTACGCCATTTTCCTGCGCAAAGAGGCAGTCGAGATCGAATATGAAAATAAAAAATATCTCATTGTCCCGCAATCCGCGGTGCTGGCTGTTGTGCGGGATAAAATTTCTCCGGAAATCGAAGAATAAATTTCAGCACAAAGCGTGAAGAACCGCATTTCTGATTCGTTTGCTAAAATTGCCAGAGCAACTTTGGGAATTTAGTTCACTTACTTTTTTCATTTATTATTCGATCAATTCCCCGAAAATAACTCTCCTTTCCCAGCCCTGAAATCTGTTGCAAACAAACATCTTTGATCACAGAAATTTTCCTGAATGGCTCGCGATTGTGAATATCGGACAAATGGACTTCCACGGTGGGAATTTGCGTCCCGGCAATGGCGTCTCGCAACGCATAGCTGTAATGAGTCAGGGCGCCGGGGTTAATAATCAAACCAGTTATTTTTTTTCTCACAGAATGAATCCGATCGATGATTTCACCTTCGTGATTGGATTGAAAAAAGGAGATTTTTACACCTCTGGCTCTGGCATATTTTTTTATTTCACGATTCAAATCAGCGAGGCGCATCTGTCCGTAAATTTCCGGTTCGCGCTCGCCGAGCAAATTTAAATTCGGGCCGTGAATCACTAAAAATTCTTGCGCCATCGTCAACTTCGCTCCAAATTGAATACTTTGTCCATTGCCATTCTCAATTTTTCTTCCGGCAAATTTGTAACAATTTTTGTCGCACCAATGTCGCTCAGTAGAATCAAAGGCAATTTTTCGCTGATTCGTTTTTTGTCTTTCTTCATGTATTGCAGTAATTCAACGCTGCTAATCTCTTTCGGCACAGGCGGTACCGGCATCCGCTTCATGAACTTATCGATGCGCTTAAATTTTTCTTTTGAAATCAATTTTTCCGCAACAGAAATGTAAGTCATAACACGCATGCCCCAGATGACTGCTTCGCCGTGGCGGAAATATCGGTAGCCAGTCGCTGCCTCCAACGCATGTGCGGGAGTGTGGCCGAAATTCAAAATCCGCCGCAGTCCGCCTTCTTTCTCATCCTGCGCAACAATTTCCGCCTTGTTTTCACAGCAGCGAGCGATAATTTGTTCGAGCAAATCGAAATCCAACTTTTGTGCTGACAGAATTTCTGTCTCATCCAGCAACGCAAACAACTCTTTGTCGCGTATCAGGGCATACTTGACAACTTCGCCGAATCCGGCATTTAGTTCTCGGCGATCCAATGTTTTGAGCACGAGCGGATCAATGACAACGAATTTCGGCTGGTGAAATGCGCCAATCAAATTTTTCCCTTCAGGCAAATTTATGCCCACTTTTCCGCCGACACTGCTATCCGTTTGGGCGAGCAATGTTGTGGGAACCTGAACGAAATCTATGCCACGCATGTAAGTCGCTGCGACAAATCCGGCTAAATCACCGACGACACCCCCGCCGAGAGCCAGAACAGCCGAACTGCGATCGATGCCGGCAGTAATCATTTTGCGTACGACGTATTCGTAAATTGACAGTTGTTTGGAAGATTCGCCCTCAGCAACTTCAATGTATTCCACGTCAAAATTAGCATCCGATAATGAAGCAAGAACCTTTTTTCCGTACAGTGAACTCACGCGAGTGTCAGTGATGAGTACGAACTTTTTTGTTACAGACCCTTCTTCCAAAATAAGAGGCAAATCCGCTAATGCATTCGCAGCAATGATTATCGGATAGCTGCGTTCACCTAATTCAACAGCAATTTCGCTCATACAAAATCCTTAATTTTCTGGTAAATTTTCTCGGCAATCAACTCCGGCGTCAGATTATTCGCGTCAATGATGATGTCCGCTTTTTCATAAATTGGCGCCCTTTGAGTCAGCAAACTTGTTATTTTTTCCAGCCTGTCCTCCGCTTGACTCAATAAAGGCCTGTTCAAATCATTTTTCACTCTGTTTAAAATCTCATTTGCGTCGCACTGCAAGTAAACCATCAGACCGGATTTTTTGAGAGTCAGCCAGTTGCTCGAATCCACTACAGCGCCCCCGCCGACAGACACCAGCATATTTTTGAACTTGCAGACAATTTGAATCGCTTCCCGCTCTTTTTCGCGAAAAAATTGTTCGCCGTCTTCAGCGAAAATTTCCGGAATGGTTTTGCCGGTTTCGTTGATGATCCATTCATCCGTGTCAAAAAAGGCGCGGTTCATTTTTTTCGCCAGTAAAGGCCCCACAGTGCTTTTGCCCGAGCCCATGAAGCCGATGAGGTAAATATTTTTTTGAGGATGTTTAATCATTTGCTTTTAACAATATGTTAAGTTTAATTCTTTCAAAGCTTTGGAAGGATGATGCGACTTCAAGGTAGTTTTTCCAAGTAATTCTCAAAATTCCGCCTCGTTTCCTCAATCGAATCTCCTCCAAATTTTTCGCAAAATTCATCTGCCAAAACGAGCGCCAAAACGGATTCCGCCACTACTGCCGCTGCTGGGACGGCGCATACGTCCGAACGTTCCTTGTGGGCACTAACTGCTTGCTTTGTTTCCAGATCAACGGAACGCAGCGGTCTCATCAGCGTGGGAATCGGTTTCATTGTACACTTGACGACAATCGGCTCGCCGTTGGTCATTCCCCCTTCCAGTCCGCCGGCGCGATTCGTTCGTCGAAAAATATTTCCGTTTTCATCCGTGAAAATTTCATCATGAACATCAGACCCCCATGTTCCTCCCGCGAGTTTTCCTATTCCGATTTCCACACATTTTATTGCCGGAATGCTCATCATGGCGCCGGCAATTTTCCCGTCTAATTTTCTATCCCAATGCACATGGCTGCCCAGCCCGGGCGGCAGAAAAAAAGTGCCGATTTCGATTTCACCCCCCAGAGACTCCCCTTTTTCTTTTGCCAGATCAATTTCTTGGCACATCTTCTCCCCGACCTCTTTTGAGAAGCAGCGAACCGGTGATTGTTCCACACGAGCGTAAAGGTCTTGCAAACGTCCTTGCCACTGATTTTTTTCTGCGGAAGTCCACGAAATGAGCGAAAAAGAACTCAGCACGTCTCCAATGCGCTTTACGTGGCTGACAATTTGAATCCCAAATTGTCGCAGCAACTGTCCCGCAATTGCGCCTATTGCCACCCGAATGGCAGTTTCTCTGGCACTGGCGCGTTCCAAGACGTTACGTAAATCTTCATGTCCGTATTTTCCCGCCCCGGGTAAATCAGCATGTCCAGGTCTGGGAATGGTGACTTTTGTTACACTGCTCAAATCATCCAATTTTTCGACACTCATACTTTCCCGCCAGTTTTCCCAATCTCGATTTTTAATCATCACCGCCACCGGGCTACCGAGAGTCTTTCCATGCCGCACGCCAGACAAAATAACTGCCTCGTCTTTCTCAATTTTCATGCGACCGCCTCTACCGTAACCTTGCTGACGTCGGGAGAGCTGAAGATTTACCACGCCAATATCAATTTCCAGACCAGCGGGTAACCCCTCTATAATTCCCACCAGGGCTGGTCCATGCGATTCACCGGCAGTCAAATATCTGATTTTAGCCATTTTCTTCTAATGCCTCGATAATTTTATTTTTTAAGTTGTTGAAAAAATTGGAGACGTCAATTTCTTTGCCTAACCATATCTCCAGCGAAGCAATGCCTTGAAAAATTAACATTTCAAGGCCATTTTGTATCTGCACGCCCTGTTTTCGGGCAAAACTCAGCAAGGCGGTCTCCGCCGGATTGTAAATCAGATCAAAAACGAACATTTTTGAATTCAATTTCAAATCATAGGGCAATGGACTTTTCTCAATGTCCGGAGCCATGCCCACATTTGTTGCGTTGACCAAAATGGCTGCATTCTCGACATCGCGGTAAAGCTGACGATCTTTCAAATCGTGAGCAAAAAAAACACTGATGCCAGTTTTTTTTACTAAAAAAGCTGCCATTATTTGCGCGTTGGGCAAAGAGCGATTGTAAATAGCAATTTCTTTGCACCCGAGACGCAACAATCCTAACGCCACTGCCCTCGCTGATCCACCAGCGCCTAACAAAATAGCTTTCTCCCCCTCCAAATTTACGCCAAAATTAATGACTGCGTTCATGAATCCTTTCACGTCCGTATTGAAACCCAAAGCCTTTCCGTGCGAGAAAAGTACCGTATTTACCGCCGCCAACTGCGCTGCGTCATCGTGAACCTCATCGAGATATTGAATGATATTTTGCTTGTGCGGCAGCGTAACATTTATTCCGCGAAAATTCAACGCGCGAAACCCATCAATGGCGTGAGGCAAATCCCGGTCAATTACGCGAAAGGCATGGTAGCAAAAATTTAGCCCAAGTTTCTGAAAAATGAAATTGTGCATGATCGGCGACAAACTATGCTCGATGGGATCGCCAATGACGCCGAGCATTCCTGTTTTTGCATCAGGCATAAATCTTCTCCAATTGTACGAAAAAACTCGGATGAGAAATATCCGCGCACTCAGCTCCTAAAATTTCCGTTTCCCCTTCGGCTACCAGCCCGGCAACGGCAAAGGACATGGCAATACGATGATCGCCAAAGCTGTCAATTTTTGTGCCCTTCAACTTCTGACTTCCCTGAATAACCAAACCATCAGGCAATTCCTGAACTTGAGCGCCCATCTTTTTCAGATTTTCCACCACAGAACGGATGCGGTCGGTCTCTTTCACCCGCAATTCCACGGCATCGCGAATGACAGTTTCTCCTTCTGCCTGAGTCGCTAAAATCGCGATAATCGGAATTTCGTCAATGACTCGCGGAATCAGCGCGCCGCCAATTTCGACGCCTTTTAACTTGTGCGAAGTCATGATCAAATCTGCCATTTCCTCGTTATTTGTAATTTTGAAGTTCTCAATGCGCACGTTTTTGCCCATCATTTTCAGCACATCCAGAATGCCGGTACGAGACGGATTCATGCCCACATTTTTGAGGCGAATTTCGGAATCAGGGACAATCGCCGCGGCTGCCAGAAAAAAAGCAGCGGACGAAATATCGCCAGGCACGATAATTTTTTTCGCCCTCAATCGCGGAAAAGATTTAACAACAACCCTGCGTTTTTTAGCAACAATTTCTGCGCCTAAAAAATCCAGCATCCGTTCCGTGTGATCCCGGGAGAGGGCAGGCTCATCCACAATTGTCTCGCCCTCGGCAAACAGGC
Organism: Calditrichota bacterium; assembly: GCA_013152715.1. Lineage (NCBI taxonomy): Bacteria > Pseudomonadati > Calditrichota > Calditrichota bacterium. Next base: position 137,477 of record JAADFU010000094.1, on the reverse strand, counting down.
CCGCCAACAAAATGCTCGACTTCACCTGCGCACTGGCAATTTTCAGCTTGTGCTCAATTCCTTTCAACGCGCCTTTTTCAATGCACAGCGGCGCAAAATTATCATTCCTGCCAGAAATCACAGCACCCATTGCTCGCAGCGGTTCAATGATGCGCCTCATCGGTCGTCTTCGCAACGATTCATCGCCGGTAATGCAGCTCGGAAATTCCTGCCCCGCTAAAATCCCGGACAAAAGCCGCATTGTGGTTCCTGAGTTTCCGGCATCGAGCACTTTGTCCGGCTGATTTAGTCCAACCAATCCTTTCCCTTGAACAACGCAGCGGTTATTTGCCATTTCAATTTTGATGCCTAATTCCCGCAAACATTGCGCCGTGCTTTTTACATCCTGACAAGCGGACAAATTGTAAATTTCGCTTTCCCCATCAGCGAGACTCGTCAGCATCAACGCCCGATGGGAAATCGACTTGTCGCCGGGAAGTTCAATTTCGCCTGCCAACTTTCTCACCGGCACGATAACTTTTTTCATTATCACCTCTTTCTGCACTCAAAGCCAATTCCGCGCAGCAATTTCATCGCATCCTCTCTGTCCTGTTTTGTTTCAAACGAAAGTCGAATGGTTCCGCCCTCCAACAATCTTACTTTCAGCACTTCAATATCGCGAATGTTGATTTTATGTTCAGCGAGGACAGTTGCCATCCTGGCGATGACACCCGGTTTGTCATCCACAACTACGGCGATGTCGTAATTTGGATTGATAAAACCTTTTGTGTCTCTGGGAATGGAAAGTCTGATTCTGGCAGCATCCTCGAATTGCTTTTTCAAAAAATTGATTTCAAATTGATTCCGGAATTCAGAAAGATAATCAATAAATTGATCCAAAAAAGAAAGAATCTGTTCGTCATTTGTGCGGCAAATATCTTCCCACATGGCGAACGGACTGGAAGCGATGCGTGTCATGTCCCTAAATCCGCCGGCAGCCAATTGCAAAAAATGTGGCTGCTGTTCGTTGCAGCGATTGATGAAATTAACGAGAGAGACAGCTAACATCTGCGGCAAATGACTCACGCCGGCAGCAATGCGATCGTGCGTTGCGGAATCGAGCACCAAAATTTTAGCGCCGATTTCAGCCAATAGATCTGCCAGATTTTCAATAATATCATTTGGCGTTTTTGGCTGCGGCGTTAAAATGTAAAAACAATTTTCAAACAAAAACGGGTCCGCCGCGTCAAACCCGCTCTTTTCGGAGCCAGCCATGGGATGTCCTCCGACAAAATATTGCTGCGAAGAGAACACCTGTGCAGCTATTTCCACAATGCGACGTTTGCTGCTGCCAACATCAGAAATGACAGCGCCAGGCCGTGCGTGGCGGGCTATTTCCGGCAGAAGTTGTTCGATGAGGCTTATTTGCGTGGCCACAAAAATCAAATCTGCATTTTCCACCGCACCAGCTAACTCCTTGTTCGAATAAGTCTCATCAACAATGCCCATTTTTTCAAGTCGTTGAATCGTCTCCGGCAAGTCGACCGCGATGAGCCTCTCCCCTATTTTTTGCCGACGCAGCGACAACAAAAGTGAGCCGCCAATGAGTCCCGTACCGATAACGCATATCGTTGAAAATCGCATGTTTTTTTCCTACACTACTTTTCGATGAACCGCAGAAGCGATGGTTTTAATTTCTCCCATTAATTTTTCGAACTGCTCGGGATACAATGACTGCGCGCCGTCGGACAACGCATTTTCCGGGTGATTGTGCACTTCGATAATCAATCCCTGCGCGCCGGCAGCCACGGCAGCCCGCGCCATGGGAGCAACTTTATCGCGACGGCCGGTTCCGTGACTCGGATCAACAATAATAGGCAGATGGCTCAATTTTTGAATCACCGGGATAGCGGACAAATCCAGCGTATTCCGCGTGGAGTTTTCAAACGTGCGAATTCCGCGCTCGCAAAGAATCACTTTGTAATTTCCGCTAGACATAATGTATTCCGCAGCCATGAGCAATTCCTCAACCGTCGCCGACATGCCGCGTTTGAGAAGTACCGGCTTTTTCGTTTTTCCCAATTGTTTCAGCAACCAAAAATTCTGCATATTTCTCGCACCGACCTGAAAAATATCCACATAATTTTCCATCATCTCGATTTGGCTGACGTCGAGAACTTCGGAAATTACCCCCATGCCAAACTTATCGCCAGCTTCGCGAAGGAATTTTAGTCCGTCTTCTCCCAGACCTTGAAACGAGTAGGGCGAAGTCCGCGGTTTAAAAGCGCCGCCGCGCAACACTTTCACGTCGCTGCCATGCAAAATCTCTGCAATCTCTGAAATTTGCTCTCTGCTTTCCACGGCGCACGGCCCTGCCATCATAACGACGTTGTTGCCGCCAATTTGCGCGCCGCAACACGGGACGATGGTGTCTTCTTGCTTGAACTCTCGACTGGCCAATTTGTAAGATTTTGTAATGGAAATGACTTCTCGAACTCCAGCCAAAAGCTCCAGATTCCTGCGGTCAATATCTCTTCGTTCGCCAACAGCTCCGATGACTGTCCGCTCAGCGCCATCGGATCGGTGCACGTCGTAGCCCAGAGATTTAATCTTGGTCTCTACAACGAGAATTTCTTCTTCGGTCGCCTGATCTTCCATGATTACCACCATTTCTGTCTCCCTGTTTTATTTTTGAATTTCACGACATTGCCGGATAATTGTCTGATAAATTTTTTCCAGAGATTTTTCACTGAGCGGACCTTCATTCAACAACTTAATCCTGTCAAAAACGATCTTTTCTCTGCTCGCGTCGAAGATCTCTTTTCCGCTCAATTTTTTCATTTTGCCAAGGCGTTTTGCTATTTCTGCTCTTTGATTCAACAAAGAAACAATCTGCCCGTCAATCTTGTCAATGCGGGCGCGCAAATTCTCCAATTCCCTCACGTGAACCTCCTAAAAACAAAAAACCCGCTACCTTGTTTTGATAGCGGGTTTGATTTAAAAATTCTGATTGTTCAATGCACAAACGATTCCCACCCACTATCTTTACGGAAATAATAAAAATAATAATAAAAGCTAAAATAAACGCCAAAGACAGTTGTGGGAATAAATTGTTTCATCAAAATTTCCTGATTTGTCAGTTACCTGATTGCTGAATATTTTTGTTTAATATAAACAATTCAAAGACAGTTGTCAAGATATTTTTTCAAAAAATGGAAAAAAATGTGAATCGCTATTTGAGTTCATCGATATTTTCTTTGATTTTCAAAATGCCGTCGAGGATATCATCCATGTCCTCTTTTTCACCGAACAGTACATATTGCGGCAGCCAGAGAGCCTCTTCGTAACAAGCTTTTTCAGTTTCCGGCAATTTGTATTGAGTGTAATCGACTCCGACATCTACTCTTTTGCCGCGGGGACCGAATGCCTGATTTTTCATTAAAGGTTGCGTGTAAAGAGGAATCGAGTAGCCAGCGCTGATGATAAATCCTTCTTTGCGCATGGCATCGATGAATTTTGATTTGGGCACATCGCCGAAATATTCTTTTTTGTAACGAAAGATGAACAGGTGATAGGAATTGCTGGTTATTCTCGAATCCTCTGCCAGCGTTTCGACTCCTTTGATTTGCGCCATTTTCTCCAGCAAATATTTGGCGTTCTGTTCGCGTTTCTGCTTCATTTCCCAGTAACGATCGAATTGAGCCAGCAGCACCGCGCCCTGGAACTCAGTCATGCGAAAATTTCCGCCCAGGTAGTAATGCTCGTACCAAATGCCATTTTCCAGCCGGCCGCAATTCATGTACGACTTAGCGAACATGGCAATTTCATCGTCGTTAGTGAGGATAATCCCACCCTCGCCAGCCGTGATGTTTTTGGAAGATTGAAAACTAAAACCGCCGGCGTCGCCCAAAGCGCCGACTCTTTTGCCATTCCACTCCGAACCCCAGGCTTGCGCGGCGTCTTCAACCACCCGCAGATCATGTTTTTTGGCGATGGCATTAATTTTGTCCATGTCGCAGGCGCGTCCGCCGAAATGCACCGGCATAATGCCACGCGTCCGATCAGTGATCGCCTCTTCAATTTTATCCACGTCGATGTTGTAAGTGTCGGGATCAATATCGACAAAAACGGGAATCGCGCCAGCGTCCAGAATTGCTGTCGCCGTGGCAATAAAAGTGTACGCCGGTAAAATAACTTCATCGCCCTGACCAATTCCGACTGCAGACAACGCAATTTTCAGCGCCGTGGTGCCGCTGTTGACGCAAATTCCGTGCTTGGCATTATGAAATGCGGCATATTTTTCGCTGAAAGTTTTGACTTTGTCGCCGTGCAAAGCTCCCCACTTTCCACTCTCAACTACTTCTCTCAAGTTCTTGATCTCATTCTCATCTCTCACAGGCCATTTCGGAAAGGGTTTTTTCCGTAGCGGATCACCGCCATTAATCGCTAATTTTGCCATTTCATTTCTCCTGATCTGTTCATTTTCACGTCGTATTTCATTAGTTTTATTAAACTGAAATCCTCAATTGAAAAGTTCGAAAACAGTGACTGCATTTGTACTTCTCTATTGCTTTGTCATAACAAATAAGAATCTTTTTCAGCAAAAAATGCGCCAGGGTTCATTTTACGATATAATTCTCGTCCAATTGATATTTTTCTATCAAATTTTTCATCTTCATCACATTCAGGCGGGAATTTTCCGGTATTGGCTGACAATGCGTTTCAATCGTGAGAAAATCCGTCTCCTGACTGGATACGATGGCGCGAATTTGCCCGTCCCAATCGATCTCGCCGTCGCCGACAACGGCAAATTCGAATTTTGCACTTTTGTTCTCTTTGACATCTTTGACATGAATCGCCGAAAGATGGCGGCGAATTGCTAGATAACCGTAGGGGTAAGGAATTTCTCCGGACATGTAAGCATTCGCCAAATCCCAATTGGCGCGCAGACTCCCGGAATTGACGTCGTTGAGAATTTTCGCCGTATTTTCACCGGTGTCGGCCCAAGTATCCGCTAAATTCTCCAGCAACAGCGTAAAACCATATTTTTGCGCCAGCGACGCCATCCGCGACAAAATGTGAATGATCTGAATGTAGTTGGTTTCAGGCTCGCGCGGATATTTTTTGAAACCGAAAATGATCACGCGTTTGGTTTCCAGCCGATCCGCCAGCCGAAAAGTTTCGTAAATATTTTCCTCAAGCTGCTGCTTCAATTCAGCTTCATCGCGCAAAGAAATTTGAAACAAGCCGGGCGAAAGCGCCGATATTCGCGCGCCGTACATTTCTTTGAAATGCAATACTGTGTCCACCTCTTCCCTGGACACAAATGGCACTCGGCCCGATTTCAAATAACGCAACTCAAAATCACGAATTCCCCATTCAGTACCAACCTTCACCGCAACGGCAAAATCCCGCGAGATTTCATCCGAAACGACAGCCAGTCGAATCAATTTAACGCCCCTCTTTTTTCCCGTGCCTCCTCAACCGAATGAGTAAAAATTTCTCGCTCAGCGCGCTGGCAGGGTAGCAATCACAGTTTCCGGTAATTTTCTTTGAAATGCTGTTATCTATTCAATTCAAAAAAGCGAAATGAGTTCCCGACTCGCAGAGCAAACTTTTTTTCGCATCAACTTTGATTCCAATTTTTCAAAACCAAATCTCTGGAATGCAGACTATTTTCCAATTGATCGCCGCTGCCTTCGTATTCAATAACTATCATCCCGGAAAATCGCGCCTCACGAACCAGAGAAATCATTCGTCCGTAATCAATCGTTTTCTCATTTCCCGAGCCATCGAAAGCGTAAGTCTTGGCGTGAATTTCTTTTGCATGAGGTAACAATTTTTCGATTTCACTGTACCTGTTTTGCCAGTGCGAAAAATTTCCCAAATCAGGACATGTGCCGAGGAAACTTGAATGATAATGATTCACAAAGAATAAAATGTTTTCCGGCAAGGTTGTGATACCCCAGTGATTTTCAATGGCAAGGGGAATTTTTCTGTTCTCAGCAAGCGGCACAATTTGGTCTAACGCACGCAGCACCCGGCGTTTCACTTGCTCTTTCAACGGACGCGGTCTTTTTGCTTGAATTGTCAGCTTATGTAAAATATGAAAAATTCCGATCTTCTGCAACCAATTTGTCAATTTTTTTTTCTTTTTAATTTCCGTTAGCTGGGAACTTTGCCGATCAACCTTCTTCGACCTCATCCATTTTTGGAAAAAAAATTCATTTCCGCCAAGTAAAATACGCAGCGACCGTGCTTCAAAAAATTCCGCGATTTCCAGCATTTTTTTCGTGTACTGAATTTGCGCCTCCAATTCAAACTCCACGTCTGAAGTGAAATCCGTAGAGATGCCCAATGTCACGCCGATCCCGGTTTCGACAATTGCGTTTTTGAGATGCTGCAAAGTCCCACGAGCGAGATCAGGTAAATGGCGGTCGATGATCTCCACGCCCTGAAAATCATTTTCCTTCGCCAACGCCGGCAAATCCAGGACGCGCTTCTCTCCATTTTCAATCGATTTTTTAATTGCCCAGGATGACAGAAAAATTTGTGGTTGGTCCATTTTTCGCCTGATTTAAATATAACGCCGCATCATTTCCGGTCTGCAACAAACTAAATTCTAATGATTGGTATAAAGGATTTCGTGCGTTCGCATTTAATTTTGATGAGAAAGGGCGGTTTTTTCCCAAGGAAAAACTCGAAACTGCCTTACTCCTGAAACCATTCAAAACTCGCCAAAATTTTTTCAAAATCAGCTTTGACCAGATCGTACGTTTCAAATTTCGCCCGACAGATAACCGCCAATGCGACATCTCCTCGGGCACGGAAAAAAGCCACCAACGCCGGATAGGTAATATTTTTTCGCTCGGGTAATTCCACCATAAAATAGGCGCTCTGAAAAACGCCAGTGCCGCGCGCGGTAACATTCTGCGTTATGACCAGAGAATCGAGCGGAGAGTACAAAGCCGTAATCTCGCCCAAAAATTTCTGCGCCCACCAGACCGGTGTTTTCGATGTATCCGACGGCAGCGCTGCAACGAGTACCTCTCCCCAAATTTCATCCCCGGAATAACGGAGCAGTTCCGCCACCCAATGCGCTTTATCCAATGTTTCCGTGTGGAATCCAAATTCAGGCGCTTGTTTGATATTTCTTTCCATAGCAATGCGCCAGCGCGTACTCGGCCGGGAAATGCCGAACAAATAGATTCGGTTGTAATAGACGTTGCCGACGATAGTTTCTTTTCCCTCAAAATGCGGCATGAAACGCAAAGGCACGCTCATTTTGAAAATGCCAGTCCTGGAGGCAATAATAAGAACAATGACAACGGCAAGAATAATTAATAAAAATATGATTTGTGTTCTGATGTTTGATTGGCGGAAAAACATTTTCATCCCTCGTATTGTCAATTTTATGAACTATAAATTTAAAAATTAAATAATTAAAGTCAATCAAAAAATTCACTAATTTCTTGATTTTTTGTTTGAGAATGATTACTTTTCTAAAAAGAAAGTCATTGACTTCGAGAGGCGCCATTGAATCAGCCAAAAAAAATTACCTTTCTGCAAATCAGCTTTGTTGCCATGGGGTTTACCGCCATGATGACGCAAATTGTGCTGCTGCGGGAATTTTTGAGCTTGTTCGTCGGCAACGAGTTAACCATTGGCATTGTGTTGGCGATGTGGCTGCTGTTCAATGCCATTGGCGCCGGCGCCTTGAGTCCCGTCGCGTCCCGCAGCAAAAGTCCAATCAATTTATTCAGATGGATGCTGTTCGCGCTGGCGTGGCTGATTTTGCTCGTCATGCTTGCCATCTCGTCGGTGCGCAATTTACTCAATATTCCCATGGGCGAAGGCCTGCCGCCCGGACTCATTTTTCTCACACCCGCTGTGCTGCTCCCGCCGATATGTCTGTTAAGCGGATTCCTTTACGCTTTGGCGTGCAAAATATTGGCGGATGCTAATTCGCGGATACATGAAGTCCCGGGGAGAGTTTATTTGCTGGAAGGCATTGGATCCGGCGTCGCTGCTTTCGTTGCCAGCATTTTTCTGTTCCGCTATCTGGAAAATCGAGATATCGCCCTCATCATCTCGTTAATTAATTTTGCCATTGTTTTATTGCTCAATAGTTTCGTCCTTCGCGATAATAATTTCGTTACTCTGATACTCATTTTAATCAGCGCGTTGTTCGCTTCGCTATTTTTTCCTGACCTTTATTCCCACGCCCAATTAAAAAAATGGGGCGATTTAAAAGTACTTGACTCGCGCACCACCATTTACGGTAACATCGCATTTACGGAATTTGGCGGAACAGTGAGCTATTACGAAAATGGCGTGTTAATTTACTCGCATCCGGACGAGTTGAACGACGAAGAAATTGTGCATTTTGCACTGCTGGAACATCCCCAGCCGAAAAATATTCTTGTCATCAGCGGCAACTGGGCAGGCTTAATTCCGCAGATATTATTTCATCCGAGCATCCAACGAGTCGATTTTCTGCTGCTCGATCCGGAGTCATTTCAAGTGAGCACAAAATTTTTGCCGGCAACCGAGAATCTTCGGCGTGATCCGCGAGTGAAAATCCATTTCGAAGACGGCAGAAAATTTCTCCGGCGAACCAATCAAAAGTACGACGTCATTCTGATCAATCTTCCGCCGCCGCAAACGACCATGCTCAATCGCTATTTCACACAGGAATTTTACCAGCTCGCCGCGAAAAAATTATCTGAAAACGGTGTGCTTTCTTTCTCCGTTCCGGTCGGCGATGTCATCGGGAACGAACAGGCGCAACTCATGGCTTCTCTGCTGAAAACGCTGCGCACCACTTTTGCCGATGTCAAATTTATTCCCGGCTATTCCACGCATTTTCTCGCCAGCAAGACAAAAAATATGCTCACGACAAATTCGGATTCATTGTCCCACAGAATAGCGCAGCGGCACCTACCGACAAAATATATCCGCGACTACTACATCAAATTTCGGCTCACACCAATGAGGTTAAATTATCTCCGCAGCGCTATCGCGAACGCGCCCAGACCGGTCATTAACCGAGATTTACATCCTGTCGTCTACTTCCAAAGCATCTATCTCTGGCTCTCCGGATTTTTCAGCCCGATAATCGGAAAAGCAATTACTGTACAAAAAGCGATCACATGGCTTTCGATTCTCATCATTTTTTTTGCAATTGCTCTATTTGCCCTTTCATTGATCGGGAAAAATAGCAGCGCAAAATCTCCAGCCAAACTGGCAAAATTCACTATTTTCATCGTAGGCAGTGCCTCAATTTCACTGGAGATTATCATCATCAATGGTTTTCAGGCAATTTACGGCTACGCCTACTACCAGATCGCGCTCATCATGAGCGGTTTTATGATCGGACTGGCAGCCGGAAGCTGGTACGCACTGCGAAAACTTCGCCATACAGAGAATTCACTGACAAATCAGATTGTGCGCTATCAATTCATTTTTGCCATTTATCCCCTGCTCCTGTATGCGGTTTTGCAATTTCTCTCCAGCATCACTTTCCCGGAAATTGCCATTCAAATAATTTTCTTTTTACTCATTTCCAGCCTCGGCTTTATCACCGGGCATCAATTTCCTTTCGCGAGCGCAATTTTGAGTTCGAACAGAAGCTCGGCGCCCGAACGTAGTGGCGGATCGCTTTACGCTTTTGACCTGATTGGCTCTGTCGTCGGCTCGATCTTCATTACGATCATTTTGTTGCCATTCTGGGGAGTGGGTTGGAGTTGTTTGTTGTTTGTGGGATTGAATCTAACAGCAGGGCTCTTCTGGATTTTTTTCAATAAAGAAAAATATTCTTTTTGATTACGCTGATTTTTTGCTTGACATTGAAGTCGCTTTCATTTATATTATTGTAAACAAAATAGTTACCCCTAAATAAAACAAATTTCGGCATTTGCCGACTGAATGAATCAGGAAACTGTTCCAATGAATAAAAAAACCTCCCTCAATGCCCTGCTCATCGAAATTTTTTCCATCATCATCGCTGTGATTTTGGGATTTGTCGCTAATGAATGGCGGGAAAATTTCAATAACAAGGCAAAAGCACAATCTGCATTACACAAAATCGCTGCCGAAATCGAGCAAAATCGCGCGCAGTTGCAAAATAAGCAGAAATATTACAAGAAAATGATAAGCGTTTTGGATAGCCTGACCGTGACCCAGCAACACGAAGAAGCAAAAATAGAAGCAATACCCGGCTGGCAGGGATTTAATCCGCCGCTGCTCAGTTCTTCATCTTACAAAACAGCAACGACAATTGGAGTTTTTTCTTTCATCGATTTCGACACGGCAGACCAAATCTCGAAAGTTTATCAAGTACAGGAAGTACTTCAGGGAATAGGCATTATGACAATTAATTCGCTGATTGCTGGTCAAATCAAAGATTATGATTCCGTGAAGTTAATTTTTGCTATTCAATTAGAAATAATCAAAGGTTTACTGACTACGTCCGATCGAGTTTTGTCTGATAAACTGAAAAAATATAGAGAATGATAATTTGCGAGCTATTGTGATTAATCAAAATTGATGCAAGAATGATTTTAGAAATAGCTGTACCAAGTCTTTTTCAAAATATCAACTGTCATCAAAAAACGGGAGAAGAATTATGATTAATTTCATGTCGTACTTTGGTTTTGTGATTTTCTTCATCTGGCTGGGTGTCGTCATTTTTGTTCTGACTCTTGCTTTCAGATTGGTTAGAGCTGTTGAACGTATCGCCGACAAGATTGAACGAAAATAATTCGCCCGAAAAGAGTAGCATTAATAGCTACAAGAGTTTCGAGTTTCGAGTTTTGCGTTTCGAGCTACGAGCTGTTGGAGGGAAGTGCGATTATTTAAATAAAATTACGTATTAGTGCAAAATAATACAATATAGTTCAGTTATTTTGAAATTAAACTTAAATTAGTTAATTTATATCCGTAGTTCCCGAAAACATTCTTTTAAAAATTGATTCTCGAAACTACAAACCCGAAACTCGAAACTACAAAATAGCTACTTCACGCATGAAAATGACTCCGGGGCTATCTATTCTGAAAAACTTCTTTCGCGGTCACGGTAAATATTTCATAAAGATGCACTGCAACGCCGGCAGTAAATAACAGCCAGAGAACATAGCTAAGGAAATCAGCAATAGAAGAAGCAGTCACCTGGCTGAAAATCAGGTTAAACAACCAAAAAAGACCATCGCGAATCAAAATATTCAGCGACCGGCTAAAAGTGCCGATAAACACAGCAGTGAAAACTGAAAGCCAGATTTTAAATTTGCTTTCTCTGGCGCCGGCGTAGCGTGCCATTAAGAAAATTGTGAGTCCCAGAATGAAGGAAATCCATACTATCATGGCGCTGTAAACGCCAAAGAATTGAATCTTGGGCCAGCGGCTGGCCTCGATGACATAAAATCTGCCAATAGATTTTTTTGTTATTTTCCCCTCTTTCGATTTATTTTGAACTGTAGTGACGTCTTCATCATCGCCGCTGTAAGTTTTGTACTGAGCCAGCACAGCGTTCGTGTTGATTGCCAGTAACAACATCACAATGAGTAATAAAATAGTCGTTTTTTTGATTTTCATATCAAAACACTCCGTGATTAACCGAAACAATTATCGTTTTGCTTTGTCGCCTGAAAAAAATCATAAATTTTGCTTGTAAAATTCATTCCGATTTTGTATTTTATTTTTTAGAAATGAGCAACGGACTATTTCAGAGGACGCTACCTTGAAAAAAAGAGCATTCGTCGAAAATGACCTCTTGTTAATTTATGTTGAGAATAAACCTTCATCTTTCGCCCGCGTCGAGAAAATCTACGCCGATGCGAAACCGAATTGGTGGCGCGTCAAACTCCTCGTGCTGCAGGTCCCGGTTTTCACCGCCACCTGGATTCTGGACAACGATCAGATTCGCGGCGGCGAGTTCACGATCAACGGCGTCCCCATGCGCATCGAAATCGTCAAAATTCCCAAAGAATCAGCCGAAGCTATCATCGAAAAGAAAAAACCGAGTCGCCAAGCAGCAAACGGACAAAAAGCCAGAATTTTATCCCTTTCCCGAGGGGACGACTGAATTGGATTCGCGAACCAGACCGTCAATTTCAATTTTCCAGCAAACTCATTTGACTCAAGATTTCTCGTAAACTGCAACCATCAGTGAAATGAATCGTTTGATAGCCCACTTTTTTTGCCGCTTCAATATTCTCCGCAGTGTCGTCAATCAAAAGGCATCGCTCGGGTTTTGTTTGCAACTCCCGCGCGACAAGTTTGAATATTTCCGGATCCGGTTTTTTCATTCGCAAAGCAAAAGAAAGAAACTTTTTCGAGAAAAGCCGCATCACCGAAAAATTGCGCTCGCAGTAGTCATAATGCCAGGCATCGATATTGGATAAAATGGATAGCGAAAAATTCCTTTGCGCCAGTTCCTCGACAATTGCCACGCTCTCCGGAATCTCGCCATCCAACATGCCCAGCCAGAGTTTTTTGAACTCTTCCAATGAAACATTTTTCCCAAACAATGCACAAATTTCGCGGTGAAACTCTTCGCCAGAAATTTCCCCCACGAAAAATTTCTTGTGGGGGTCCCTGTCGTCCGCATTCAAAATCAATTGCGCATCTGTATTGAATAGTTCCGCAAATCTTTGGGCAAAGTCCAAAAACGCAACTCTGACCAAAACCTGTCCCAGATCAAAAATAATGTGCTGCACCATACCTTTCCAGTCGCCTTCCATTGTTCAGTTTTCTATTTTAAAAAATCTTCCATCAATTGCTCGCTCAACTGATAGGGCGAAGTCTCGCCGCCAAGCGCTTGCTTCAACTTTTTCTGCAATAATTTTTCCCGCTCCTGTTTCCAGAATTCCTGCTGCAACGATTCCGCCACGCGCTGTCGAACGATTCTTTCCAGACGTCTCAACTTTTTCTCAGTGCGAAGATCATTGCTCACCAGAAACGCACGATGACGTTCGATTTTTTCAATCAGTTCTTCCACCCCGACGGCGGTACTGGCGATTGTCTGAACTACCGGCGGCCTCCATTCCCGCGAATCATTGCCTAGATTAATAGCGTACTCGATTTCGATTTTCGTGCGATCTGCGCCGTCCCGATCCGATTTATTAACGACAAAAATGTCCGCAATTTCCATTAAACCGGCTTTCATCGCTTGAATGGCATCGCCCGATTCCGGAACGAGCACAACGATTGTCGTGTCCGCGGCTTCAACGATATCCAACTCCGATTGCCCCACGCCGACGGTTTCGAAAATAACCATGCCGAACCCATCCAGTAAATCCGCGACCTCTTGCGCCCGCTGCGCCAGACCGCCGAGACTGCCGCGTGTCGCCATGCTGCGGATGAAAACGCCGGCGTCGGTCGCCAAATCGTTCATTCGAATGCGATCTCCGAGAAGAGCGCCGCCGGAAAACGGACTCGTCGGATCAACCGCGATGATGCCCATTTTTTTTTGCTGCTGACGAAATTTCTTCGTCAACTGATCCACGAGAGTGCTTTTCCCGACGCCGGGGGGCCCGGTAATGCCGATGCGATAGGCATGACCAGTACGCGGAAAAATTTTATCCAGAATCTGCTTGCTTTGCTCATCTTCATTTTCAATCAGAGAAATTAATCGCGCCAACGCTCGTCTGTCGCCCTGTTCATATTTTTCAATTACGTCTTTCATATTTATCCTGTAAATTTCCGGAATTACATTTTTTGCCAAACGGCGCTCATGCCAAAATTACAATTCAATCACTTGGATTAATATTACGAATTTTTCAGTTCAGATTCAAGTGAATTCTAATTTTAATTTCGATTGAAAGCTTGCCGACTTTGCTCCGCTGAATAAAATTCTTTTGCAAAAAGCGTCAGTTCACTCACAAAACAGTTCAGCGCAATTTTCCTGCCAGAGACAGCCATTGATTTCCTTGTTCGTTGATCAGCAAGATACCGGCATTTTCGCCGTTCTGTTTTTCGCTGTCGATGCGCAGCCAGCCGCCGGTATTCAAAACAGAAATTTTTTCGCTGTCAAGTTTGATTTTTGAAAAAGCCAGATCCTGCGGCATGAAATTGGGTCGATGGGTATGGCCGAAGACAAAAGTGAACGGAACGGGAATTTTATCGCGGGACGGTAAAAAAAGACGCTCGTAATTTTCAGGTCGGTAGCGCTGGAAAATATATTTTTCCAGATAATTGTCTATTTCCGAAAGGAGATTTCGGTCAATCGGTCTTTGAAATAATGCGGAGCTCCCCTCTTTGGGAAAATATCTGAGGACGAATTTCATGCCCATTTTCAGAAAAAATGACCCGACGTCTCCTAAATGAGTTTTACGTTTGACATTGAGAAAAATTTCGTTCAGAATGCGGTTGATTTTCTTTTTCGATTTTCTGTAGCCTTGCTCGTAACTGGAAAGGATAGCCATCACCCGTTTGCTCAGTCGACTGGCGTGACCCAAATGATAATTGAACGACTCCAACCACAAGGCATTGAAACCTTCCAACTCATCAATTCGGGCGGGTTCAATTAAAAAATTCAAAGGCCGAAACAGCGGCTCCAAAAAATGGCCGTGAGTGAAAAAATAGTAATCAATTCCCTGTTTGGTTTTGACGCCCAACAAATGATGCGGATATTTGATGATAAATTCCGGCCGCGATTTCTTGTCGGGCCATAAATCGGGCAAAATCATGTGTGCAGCGTGTTCCGGGTTCGCGCTGCTGAATTTCCGGTCGACAAAATAGAGCGGATAATGCGCTTGATCAGGCAAATCGCGCCTATTCCTGATGGCGCTAAAGATGTAAAATCGCTCCACTAATGATTGCCACAAATGATGATCATGATTCCCGGGAATGTAAACAATTCGCTGCGGCGAACTTACTTTTGCCAACGCCCGGAAAAAAGCGCGCGCCTGCTCGCAGACATCACTCCAGCCCTCCATCGCAATTTCGAAAAAATCGCCATTAATAATAATCTCTTCAACTTCTCCGGCTTGCTCCAATACTTCCCAAAAATGCTGGCGGTTTTGCTCGAACGAAGGGTGCCGCGTATCCAGATAACTCAATTCGCGTCCCAGGTGCAAATCTGACATCACAATTGCAGAATTTACAGTTCTCATGACATGTTATCCCCAGGCATTACAAATTTCATCAGAAATAGTTGATATTTTCAAATATTGTAACTGCATTGTTGAAAATACGTTCCTCGAATCC
Organism: Calditrichota bacterium; assembly: GCA_013152715.1. Lineage (NCBI taxonomy): Bacteria > Pseudomonadati > Calditrichota > Calditrichota bacterium. The sequence goes on along the minus strand of JAADFU010000094.1, from coordinate 122,291 downwards.
CATGTTCTTGATAATCCACATCAAAAAGACTGAAGAACGGCAAGCGCATTACGCAACAATTGCATTGAAGAAAACTAATAAAAATTTTACGCCTCAATTCCGTTCCTGATTTGGAATTAAGGCGTTATCCTTTTAAAATCGACAGATTAGCGTTTTAAAAATAGTTTTAACCGGTCATTCGCATTATTAATAAGCAGGGAACTCCCGCATGCCAGAGCGCATCTCCGACATTCGCAGGAGTGGCATGTTTTGACTTTTTAGCAGTCTATCTCGCAAGACTCTAATGAAATTAAACCAGCTCATTGGACACAAATTTAATTAAAAAAGGCGGAAGCTCGTCCCCACAAGCACGCCGGAATTTCTTTCCTGCACAAATCCTGAAATTAAAATTCGCCGAACATCCAGCCCCATCATGATCGCTGGTTTGTGATCGCGGCTCGTGGCACCGACTCCGAAGCGCAGACTGAGCCAGGGCGCGTGCATTTTTTTGTAATCGCGCGCCAGGCTTTTGTAGCCCTTAAGAACATATTCCAATTCCTGAATATAATCTTTCATCTGTGTGATCGTTTTTTCATATTGGCCGATGGTATTGTCGTAATTGGCAAGTAGCGAGTCTTTGAGCAAAATCTCCTTTTCCGCGTCCAAAACATCCCGCTTCAATTTCAACATGCGCCGTTCCATGTCCTGGGTGATAGCGAGCATCTCTTTGTCGTTGATTTTGATCAGCACGCTGCCGTCCGGATATTCTTTGACGATTTGACATTTTTGGTCGCTTGTTTCTTGCGCCTGCAAAAAAGAAATGAGCAACAAAAGAATTGCCAATGTGTGGCTCCAATGAAATTTGCGCATAATTTTCTCCTTTTCTGTTTTTCACCATCCCGCGCGAATTTTGGGAATTACAGAAATTTTCATTCACCCCCTCCGAATATGGCGCTGAACTCATTGTGCAAATCTTCGCCCGACAACTTGTCGATTCGCTCTTTTTCCGCTTTATTTTTCGCTTTGATCTGCAGCATCAGTTTCCGATAGGCGTCGACCTGCCGCTCCAATTTTGCCTTCATAAAATTCAGCTCTTTTTCCGACATTTTTTCTTTGTCTTTTAATTTCTTCAATTCTTCCTCTTTTTCGCGGAGTTTTTTCTCACGCTCCTGCAATTCTTTGTGCAGAAGCTTCAGACGATGATTGGTGAAAAGGGAAATGCCAAAAATCGCCGCCGCGGCGCTGATGAAATATAAAACGCTCCGTTTGCTACTTCTCGGCAAATTTCCCAACTGGTAGAGGAGAAAAATCACAATTGCGATAATTGCAATGACTAACGCCACAAGTAAATCAAAAGTCATTGTACATGCTCCTTTGCTTTGAGTTGAATAGCTTCGGCTTCTTTCCGTTTTTGCCGCCTTTCGAATGTTCGGATCAATTTGTGCACCGGTTCCGAGCCAATGCCTAAAGTGATGCCCGTCAAAATGTAGCGCACCAGATCAGAGCGAATTTCCAGGTGCCAGTGCGTCATGTCGCTGACAGCGCCTTGGAATATTTGAATCAAATCGACCTTCATCCAAATCGCCAGAAAGACGCCAAAAATCATCCCCAAAATTCGGCAATAAGTGCGAATCGTCATCGCGCGAACCAGGTCGCCGGAAATCACGGGCAACGCGCCCTGATATTCGCCCGAAGTGTTGAGCAGTTTTTCTCTGAATTTATCCAGCATTTTGGCCATGCTTTTTGCGCCTAAAAATTCCACTACGCGGAGTTTGTTTTCCAGCACGTTCCTTGTTTTGTACGCGCGAACTGTCCAGAATTTGTACAAATCAAATTTGCTATCCAGTAAATCATAAAATGACTTCAAAATTTCCAACAGCCGTTCAACCAGGAAAGCAAGCGCTAAGGCCAACGTGTACAAAACTGTCACTTTCAGCAGTACTGTCATGATTTCGCCTCCCCGCCATGCTCGGCGTAAACATAAGGTCTCAATTTGAATTCCGCTAATTTCTCCTGAATGAAAGCGGATTTCTGCCACCTCTCGCTGAAGAAATCCACCCACTTTTGAAATTCCGGGTAAGGAAAGTTTGATCCCGGACAGGCTTTATCTGAAAAATAACGGTGCGGAAGAATTGATCGGGAAAAATCGAGCGGAATTTTGTACAAATAATGCCACAGCGCGACCACGCGCGCCGCATTTTTGAGTTGAATTTCCGTGGGGCGTTGGTCGCCGAAACTGCCGTCGGCGTTGGAATGAGGAACGCGATGGTCGATTTCAAAATTTCCGTGCAGCGCAATTCCCAGCGATGTCAAATTCACTCCGGCGGTGTGATTGCCATAACGATCCCAGCGACAAAAGGCGTTAATTGCGCCGTCCGGCATGACCACACAATGGTATCCGGTAAGCCAGCGATTTCCCTGAGAATCGCGTTTGTCTTTGATGAAACGAACAATATCTTCGAAACTGGCATCCATGGGCATGGCGGTGTGATGAAACACAATCAAATCCGGGTCTTTTTCCCGGCGATGGACATATTCCAACAAATCGCGATCCACGCCGCCTTTGTAAACAACATCCGCCCAGAGCTTCTCATCGCCCACAGAAGGAGTAACTTTTACCGTCGGCGCCTCTTTGTCCCCCGTGTCAGCGGCTCCTTCCCCTTCCGTTTTTTTCTCTTTGAGCAAAACTATTTTTCTCTGCGAAATAAACTCCACCAGCACATGCATCGGTCCGCTGCCGCCGCCAATCAACAAACCGGTCAACAAATAATCCAGATTAGCGGGCATCGCCGGCTGGCCCAATGCCTGGAGAAAACTGTTAAATAGCTGAATCCCCGAATAGTGAGCACCGATAATTCCGGCAGTGAAACCAAACATCTGCAACAAGAACCGCTTCATTGTTTTGCCATCGCCCTGATCGGTCGCCGGCTCGACCAGCACCGTGTCTTGCGGAAATTCTTCGTCGCACTCGACGTCAGTGTCCAATTCTTGAAGCTGTTTTTTCCAGGATTGAATCTTTTTGACGTCGGGATGTTTTGTCTCCCGTTCCTTTTTGAGTTGTTCCAGAATCTTCTTGCGCTCTTTTTTCTGTTCTTTGATCAGTTTCTCGATCTCCCGCGTCCGCTTTTCTCTGCGGTAACTATTTTCGAGCTCGGCAAGGTCGCGTGCAAAGTCATCGTCAGAAGGAATTCTTTTGCCCCTCTGATTGCCAATGAGCCGGTGCATGATGTTTTTGGCGATTTCCAATATTCGTTCGAGCGTAATGGAAAGCCCCAGCGCGGCGGACAAAGGAACAAATATCGTATCATAATTGACCATGGCCCCTCCTGTTTTTTGATTCGAAACGTAAGTACGTACGAGCAGTTAAAAAATGCAGAAATAAAATTATCGCAATATCGCCGGGCGAAACGTTCTATGGTTTTGTAGCAAAAAATGAAAAGGAGACTTCACATCTTTTTTTCAGTAAGCCCACTCGCCCTTGACAAAGAGACTACTTTCCATTCAAAAAATAAATATTGCAAAAATATAATAACGAATATCTTTTCCAATGTCAAGGGAAAATTTGTTTTGAAGAATAATTTCAATTTTACGGAAACATTTTAATTTGCGAAATGAGAGTTAGTTGTAAGATTCTTCGCTGGGATAAATTTTAGTGAATGCCTTCTCCAGCATTTTGCGAGTAATGGACGGAATGTCCAATTTTTCCCATTGCTCCCGAGAAAACCAACCGATGTCCGTCGCGTCAGAATCCGCGCGAGGTGCGCCGCTTTTGAATTTTGCCAGATAATCAATCAGAACGTAATGAAAATCTACCGTCCCATTCTTGTTTTTTAAAATCAAATCCACAACGCCCAACAGATCGACTAATTCGATTTCGAGGTGACATTCTTCGCGCACTTCGCGCAACGCCGCCTCTTTCACGGGTTCGCCTAATTCGACTCGGCCACCCGGAATAGTCCAGACGCCTTTGTAAGGCACGTTGCCGCGTTTGATGAGCAAAACTTGATTTTTGTCATTGAAGATAATAGCTCCCACTCCGACTCTGGGACCCTCGAAATTCTGAGGCATGATGGATTCTCCGGCTGAAAAGATAAATGTGGCTACGGATTAATCATTTCAATTTGTCGTTATGAAAACATGCGCTTAAATTTTTCATATTCCGGAATAGTGACGCGCCGCCCTTCTCGTGTCATCAACTGTTCTTCTTCAAAATAGCGAAAAACGCGCGAAATGGTCTCTCGCGACGTTCCGGACATGTTTGCCAGGTCTTGCTGCAAGGGAATTTTCGGAATGATGACTGTGCCCTGGCGGATTCTGCCGCTATCTTCCGCCAGCAAAATCAAAGTCGAAGCTACGCGTCCCATGGCGTCTTGTAGCGACAAACTTTTAATTTGCGTGTCGCTCTTTCGAATGCGCGCCGCTAATTCTTTGAGCAAGCTGATTGCGATTTGCGGGTAATCTTCCAAGAGCACCAAAAACTCCGCCCGATGAAGCAGCAGTACCTCCGAATCTTCGATAGCGGTCACACTGGCGGAACGCGATTTTCCGTCGATGAGCGAAAGCTCGCCGAAAAAACCGCCGGCGCCCAAAATCGACAAAATCACTTCTCTGCCATCATCGCTCATGCGCGACACTTTCACTCTGCCTTTTTGGATCAAAAACAGCGTCTTTCCGCTCTCTTCTTCAATGAGAATCAGACGATCTTTTTCATAATGCTGCGTTACGCACAGTTTGCGGATTTTCTGCAATTCCTCATCGCTAAGATTGGAAAAAATCGGCACCTTTTTCAATAATTCAATATCCATACGCCCTCCGAGAATAGATAATTTGGCAAAGAACTCAACCGAATGATATTTTGCAAATTGGCTCGATAAAAATTGCTACTTTCAAATTTCTCCCTAATTCAAAAAGTAGCGGCTAAGTATTTCTTTGAGTTTTGCTTTTTTCTGCATTTGAAAATTCTCATATTAATGGCAGCAAATTCAAATAAAAAATAACCGTTAACAATTTACTCCAAAGTCAAAACATGCGGGCCGTAACTATAAGATACATACCGAATTTTTTCAAAACAACGGAAAAATAAAGACTTTATTTTTATTGCGACTGATTTAAATTAAGAGTTATTTTCCAGAAATGCAAGAAGATTTTTAATGCGAGTTATTTTTTTGAATTCGGTTCTCGATACAAGCCATGTTGTTCAATGTACGCCAGCACTTTTTCAGGGACTAAACCGGCGACACTTTGGCCCAGCCTGATTTTTTCCCGGATTTCCGTTGACGACACAGGCAGCAGCGGCGTATCCAGTATTTGAACGCTGTCGAGCAATTCAGCGTCCACCTGGCTGATGTCAAACTCGGCTCTGCGAAAGACAACTACGCGACAGTCGTTGAGAATTTGTTCGGGCGCGCGCCAACTGTAAAATGTGACTAGATTGTCAGCGCCGATTATCAAATGCACGTCGTCGCCGGTCAATTGGTACAAATCTTTAATTTCATGAATTGTATCGATGGTGTAGGAAACGCCTTTGCGTTTAATTTCGATGTCGGAAGCTTCAAAGGGAGGGAAATCTTGCAAAGCGATTTTTACCATATTCAGCCGATGAACAGCAGCGGTCAGATTGACGTCTCGTTTGTGCGGAGGAGTCGCCGCTGGAATGAATAAAATTTTGTTCAATTCCAATCTCTCAAACGTCCACTGCGCCAATTGAAGATGACCGTAGTGAATCGGATCAAAAGAACCGCCCAGAAGTCCAATTTTGGAGCGATTAGTCATCGACCCACCCGCGCGCTGAATCTGGTCATTAGCCTTGCTTGCTTTTTTTTAATTTTTCCAAAATAGATTTGACTTTCCTGGCGCTCGATCCTTTGGGGTATTTTTCCAAATACAACTGATAAAATTTTATTGCTTCATCGTTCTTTTTCATATCTTGATAGCACTCCGCCTTGCCGATGAGCGCCTTCGGGGCAAATTCAGTATCGTAATAATTGTCCAGAACATAATCGTAGTAAATAATCGCTGACTTGTAAAACGCCATCTTTTGATAAATTTCACCGCTCTTGTAATATTTTTTGCCTAATTTAGAGCGGCATTTATGCAAATAAACATTGGCTTCTTTCGCCAATTCGCTGTTCGGATAATCTTCGAGGAATTTTTGCAATTCTTCGACAGCTTTGCGCGTGTACTCCTGATCCAATGAATATTTAGGAGAAAGTTTGTAGTAGCACAGCGCTATTTTAAACTGAGCGTCATCAACATATTCGCTATTCGCATAAACGCGCAAAAGTTTTTCATATTCGGCAGCGGCAATAAGGTACTCTTTCGTTTTGAAGTAGCATTCGGCAAACATATATTGCGCCCTGGCGCTGACCGCGCTGCCGGGAAAATTATAAATAATGATGCGAAATTGAGTGCGCGCATCCAAATAATCCTCGTCTTTGAACATTTTCTCAGCTATTTTCATTCGCTCTTCGGCGGACGCCGTGGGTTTGATTTTGTTTCGGTTACAAGCTATTGTCGCTAACATCAACAGAAGAATAATCATTACAGACTGAGTCAGAATCTTTTTCATTTATTTGCTTCCTATTTACTCCGCAAGGCAAAGAATGAATAAATTACGGCGCTTGTACTCGCCAAAATAACGACGGGATTGATCCAGCGCCAAAATTTATGGCTGCCGGAAAAATCCGCATGTGTGAATGGATACCGTGCAGATTCCACCTGTTCAATAGAATGAACAGGTATCGTATCCTGATATTTTCTAACATAACTCTTTAGCAAAACAACCGATTTCGCCTGTCCGCGCGAAACGCGCACGTCAATTTTGACAGAAAAGCGACGCGTCACTTGCTTTCTGGCGGCTGCTTTCTGATAGCTAATTTTAAGCTCTGTCAGATAAAATTCAAACAACAAAGCGTTTTCGTTTTTCGCGTCATTAGCCATCTGCACCGGGATATTTTGCTTCAGAAAATAGCGAATGAACGCATTTTCAACCAACCAATCACCAGAACCATTTTCGCTTCGGGAACGAAAAACGACGCCGTGCAGCGAATCAACGCCAGCGTCCCGCGCTGCTTCGCAGACGATGGCATGAGCTAACCGCTGAAAAATTTCGACATTAGAGCTGGGTTGATTTGTTTGACCGCTCAGCAGAAGCGGACAAATTAGCAAAAAAATAATTTGAGCGCGAAAAATACGAAATGCCATGTTTTTATCTTCAGAATAATCACCAAATAAAACTCCACTGTAGGGATAAAGTTCCCGCTCATGGGAAAATCGAGTGGTCAATTGTAAGGGAAGCGAAATCATCTATCGCTTTCATTTGCCAGCGATGAATCAGAAAATTTATTAAAATCTGAGGCCAAAAGTGACCACGTGCCAGCGCGTGGTCACTGCGTTGTTTTTCTCGAAAATCACCGCGTAATTGAGCAAAAACGGGGAGCGCTGAAATTTTTCCGCGCGCGAGAAGAAAATATTAGTATCCAGTATGCCGATTCCCGCCGAAATTTGTTCCCGATCAGAAAAGCGCTCTTTGAAATAACCGCCACGCAACGCGAACAATGAAAAAACTCGCTGCTCGACACCAAAACGCAATTCGATGACGCTCTTGCCTTTTTCCTCGGTTAAATTTCTCAAATCTAACGATAATGTCGTCGCGTCAAACGGATAGTAAGAAAGCCCGACGTTGATGGTTTGATCCACCATTTTTTCCAGCGGGATACGAACGTCCGACATCAGTCGCGGCAAGTAATGGTAGACAACGCCGGCGTTCATTCGCTTGGCCGGTTTCATCAAAATGCCGTAGCTAAATCCGAAGCCTCGCTGAACCTTATCGCCTTGCTCCCGCAAAAACAACGTGCCTGATGCGCCAAGCGAGACGCGGTCTGCTAACCGCAAATGCAAAATAGCCGAATGAGAACTATTTTTGGAGAAATCATAATAAGAAAAAATATCTTTCTGCTGCGAAATCACGCGCGGATCAATGATTTGTTCGTTAAAAACCAGACCGAAATCTAAAAATTTGGCAGAGATGACAACGCCTTTGAAAAGCAGCAAAGCATCTTTCCACACTGAACGCGATTCCAGGCTCGGATCCGCCGGCTCTTTGCCGTAGCGTTCATAAATAGCGCTCGCCGGCGCGATCGGATTCAGGAAAAACGTGACGCGAAAATTCTTTTCCCCTTTGAACAAACGCAAAGACGCCGGATTGTAAAGTCCGGAAACAAGATTATCCTCGACGGAGGTGTAGGCGCTTGCCATGGACAACGGCTTTGCCTTCATCGTGCTGAGCGACAGAAACAAATCATTTTGCGCTTGAACGCTCACTGAACCGAGCAACAAAAATGGAATCAAATATTTTAAAATGATAATTTTCATTTGTTCGTAAGTCGCCTACGTTTCCCGCTGAGGCGTTTGTTAATAACCGCTTTTGCAATCAGGAAAAAATATTGAATTTTACACTGTCTTGAATTTTTGGGTACTCATTTAATCAATCTTTCATTAAATAGTTCCCAACTTTTGGCAATAATAATGGTTTTTAATATTTTAATTTTATCGTCGGGAATAAGTCTCAAAAATCCTGCCAGAAGGCGGCAATTTAGCTGTTATTTTTTCGCAACAGAGAAAGAATTGCATAAATCAATGGAAGCAAGTTGAATAAGGAAACAATATTCGTAAACAGATGTCCGTGAACGCTGAAGAAAGTATTTTTTTGGCGTGGCGTCAGTTCGCCAGAAATAGCGGTGCGCACCCAAATCGGCGTCTCAGAACTGGTACGGCCATAGGCGTCGATGAACATGGAAACTCCCGTATTTGCGCAGCGAGCAATAGAAATTCTATTTTCAATGGCGCGAAAAACAGCGGCTTGAGCGTGATGGAACGGCGCCTGACTTTTACCGAACCAGGCATCGTTGGTAATGATGATGAGGATATCGGCCCCGTTCAATACGAATTTTCGCACCAAATTGGAAAAAAGCGACTCAAAACAGACAACCACCGGCGCCATGAAATAGCGACGTTCAGACGCCGTTCGCGATGCAGACGTCTTTTTCCAAGGAATTTTAAAGGACACGATCGAATCTCCCGGCGAAAAATTCCCCTCGCCCATTTCCAACTTTTCCAGCAGATCTGCAATGAATGGAAACGTTTCCGTAAAGGGCACGCGCTCGCCGAAAGGGACTAAATGTAACTTCCGATAGACGTCAAAGTTTTTTTTTCCGGGGACAAATGAAAATACGGCGTTGAACGTTTTGTAGCTATGGTCGGGAAGAAATTGGTAATCCGGAGTGCCGGTAATCAACGAAACATGGAGACTGTCCACGATTTCCCGTATCGCCTGACGATAAACTTCAGAATCGCGCAGATAGACCGGTGTCGCAGTTTCCGGCCAGATAATCAAATCGAGGGAATCGGTGTTCATTTGATAGGTCAACGACTGGTAAATTTTCAGATTTTCCATGCGAAAGGCGTCGTCCCATTTCTCCAGGGGATCGATGTCCCCTTGCACCAAACCAACGCGAATCTTTTCTTGAGGCGCTTCATTCGACGGCGGCACGACAATTTTGCCGTAAATGTAAGGCAAGAGAAAAAGTAAAATCAACAGTGCAAAATAGAAGACAATTTTCCGGTAATTATTCACGTTTTTTATGATCAGAAAAATAATGACGTTCAACCATACGATCCAAAAAGAAACGCCAAACAAACTGGTGTACTCGGCATATTGAATCAGCGACAGGTAATAAGTTTGCGTGTACGCCAAAGAATTCCACGGGAAACCCAACACGCCGAGCGAACGCAAATATTCCATGCCAGTCCACAAAAAAGGAATGCACAGATAGAAATATTTTTCAGGGAGCCGCCGTTGCAAAAAAGTGTGAATAACGGCATAAAGCACAAAATATACCGGCAAATACAAAATAGCCGCTATTGCCCCGGGGACTGTGACCCAACTGATCCAATAAAGCGTCCCCAGATTCACAAACAAACCGGTCGCATAGCCCCAGCGAGCCGATTCCCGGAAATTTTTACTTTGCAAAAGAAAAAAGAAAGGGATCAATGCCACATACGCTAAAAATCCAAGATGAAACGGCGGAAAAGCAAGAGAAAGAAAAAATCCTGTTAATAGTGAAAAAATCAGGTCTCGCTTCATGTCAGTTCTACCTCTTTCCCGGTCTTGACTGATTCATAAACCGCATCGATAATTTTCATGCGGTTGATAATTTCAGCGCCGCTGATTTGTAAAGGTTGATCATTTTCCAGACAATAGAAAAAATGCGAGAGCGCGTTTTCGTAGGATTTATGAAAAGGGTCGTCATGAAAAATCGTTTCGCCGGATCTTGTCTCCACCAATTTTCCATTATTCTCCGTTAACAGAGTAAAGGGGTTCAATTTCGCTGCGCCGTGTTCTCCCAGCAAATTGACGTAGAGAAAATCTGCGCCATAATCGAGCTTCCATCCGACTTCAAGTGCGACACTGACGTTATTTTCCAATCCCAGATGCAAAAAAGCAGTGTCTTCGACCCACGACTTCATAATTTGGCGAAAACCGTTTGCCTTGACAGTTCTCACATTCGGATCGTTCAGCAGCCACAAGCTCAAATCCACTAACTGCAAACCCAAATGCATGATCACGCCTTGTTGATTTTTTTGAAAAACAGCCTTTTGTTGCCATTTTTCATTTCGCCTCAGCCAGCCGGCTTTGACAAAAAAAACATCGCCAATTTTGTTAGAATCGAGGAGACTTTTCAGCGCAATAGCATCGGGGCGAAACTTCAAATTCATCAATGACATGATGCGCTTTTGCTTCGACTGTGCCAGCTCGACAATTGCTGCCGCTTCTATTGCGTTTTGTGTGAATGGTTTTTCAATGAGGGCATGCTTGCCAGATTTGATCGCTGACGAAGCTTCGCTAAAATGCAAATTCACCGGCGAACAGATGTCCAGCAAATCAAAATTTGGCGAGCGCACAAAATCATCAAAATTATTAAAAACATGTTTTATTTTAAATTTTTCAGCGATGCGCTTCGCTCGATAGTAATCATAATCGAAAACCGCGCTGACCTCGACATTTGCCATCTTGCTTAAAATCGGCAAATGAAGCATCTGCGCGATCCCGCTGACGCCGCTCACTCCAACTCGAAACTTCTTCGATCCCATAAATTAAAATCCGTGTCGTTAAATTCCTTTGTGTTTTTGGCTTCGCATCACATTTGAATTCCGCTTTGAATATCTCGGAGGCGCACATTCAAAAACCCGGACGCCGCGGCGGAGTCTATTGAGAAATCGGGACATTACAAGCTACGCCTGAAAATTTCAGCGCTTTGCCGCGAAAAATGCACGATGCCGACACAGTACCATTTCGCGGGCACCAATTCTCATTATCAGTTTTTAAGCGCTCATCTTCTGAGAGCTTTTGCATCCAGATAATTTTGTAAGATTAATTGCGCTGAAATTTGATCAATTTTTCCTTTGTGGCGGCTGGGAGATTTTCCCATGGCGCGAATTGTCTGTTCCGCCACCACAGAGGTGAATCGCTCGTCCCAAATTTCCACGGGCACGGCGGCTTTTTTTCTCAACTGCCGCACAAATTTTTCCACAGCTTGCGCTGTTTTTCCTCGCTCGCCTTTTAAATTCAACGGCATTCCCACGACGATCCGGACGACTGCTTTTTTTTGAATTATTTCTCCGAGATCGCGCAGAAGTTGTGCGTTGGATTTCACTTCAATCGTCGGCAATGGCTGAGCGATGACGCCCAGGGGATCGCTGATGGCAATGCCCACGCGTCGTTCGCCAAAATCGACGGACAATATTCGTCCTTGAATGCTATCACTCTCCTTCAACGATTTATGACAAAAACCGCCGCAATCAATTCATCACGGCGGTCTTGAAATTTCGCTTTTATTCAAGCGGTTGTTTCAATATTTCCTTCAGCAATTTTCCCGCCTTGAAATGGGTTTTTCGACGCGCCGGGACATAAATGATTTCCCCTGTTTTCGGATTACGAGCCTTGGGTTTTGGTTTTGTGGTTTTTACTTCAAACACGCCAAAATCTCGAATTTCAATGCGGACTTCCGGGTCTGCCTCGGACATGAACTCACGCAATGTTGTAAAAACACCATCCACAATTTTCTCAGTAAGATAGATCTTTTCCCCGACCAGTTTCGCGGTACGTTTAGCCACATCTTTTTTTGTGATGGTTCTTTTCATTGAGTCTGCTCCTTATGTTTATGCGACGAATCTTTTAGATTTCTATGAATTAATTATTCTTAATTTACGACATGAAAAAATTTCGCCTCCTCTTTTTCTTCTTCCCCGCTGCTCACTCGCTCGACCTGTAACAAGCCGTCTAATTTATTCAACCGGGCGATGATTTGCTTCAGATGATGCAAATTTTTTACTTCAAGAGTAACATGAACATGCGTGAAAGTTTCGGCTTTTTTCAAATTCAACTTGGAAATTGTAACATTAAGTCGCGACATGGCATCAATTAATTCATTTAAAAATTTCTTTCGCGAGTGAGCTATTAAAAATAATGAGACATTGAAAAGCTGATCCTTCTCCACATCCCATTCGACTTCAATTATCCGATCCGGCTGCTTCATCAGAGTAAACATATTTTTGCAATCCGTGCGATGAATAACAACGCCGCGTCCTTTGGTGATAAAGCCAACAATTTGCTCGCCCGGCACGGGCTGGCAACATTTCCCGAACGTAATCAACAAATTATCCACCCCTTGAACCAAAACACCCTTGCCCGCCTTTTTCGGCCGTCGCAAAAATTTCTGAAAACCGCTCCTGCTTTCTCTTTCTTCTTCGGTATCAGGCTTTAATTTGTGAACAATGCTCACCGGCGACACTTCGCCTCGCCCAATCGCGGCAAAAAACTGGTTCACGTCATTAAAGCCATAACTTGGCGCCAGTTCTTGCAACTCTTCCGGTTTCGCGGAAATTTTTCTCTTTTTCAGTTCTTTGTTCAAAATTTCCGCCCCCAGCTTCTGACTCTGCTCGGACATGGATTCATTTACCCAGCGTTTAATTTTTGATCTCGCTTTGGTTGTTTTCGCAAAATGAATCCAATCCGGATTGGGATGCTGAGTCTTGGAAGTAATAATTTCCACCGCGTCGCCACTTTGCAACTGATAACTCAAAGGAACAATTTTCTTGTTCACTTTTGCGCCAAGACAATGGTAGCCAATAGCCGTATGCACACTAAAAGCAAAATCTATCGGCGTCGACCCGACCGGCAGACGAAAAAGATCACCCTTGGGGGAAAATACAAAAACTTCATCGTGGAACAGGTCAATTTTCAAATACTCCATAAATTCGGAAGAACCAGGCGTATCTTGCTGCCACTCAAGTACGCGGCGGAGCCAAATCAGATGTTTATCCAACTCATCTTCTTTTGCCTTTCCTTCTTTGTAACGCCAATGCGCGGCGATGCCTTCTTCGGCGGTGCGATGCATATCTTCGGTACGAATCTGAATTTCCACTGTTTTTCCTTCGGGACCGACCACTTTCGTATGCAACGATTGATACATATTCGATTTGGGCGTGGCAATGTAATCGCTAAATTTCTCGTGAATAGGCGTAAATAAACTATGAACAATGCCCAAGGCAAAATAGCAATCTTCGATTTTTTTTACGACAACGCGCAGCGCCTGAAGGTCCAGAATGTCCTCGAACGGCACATGACGCCGCCGCATTTTGTTGTAGATGCTGTACAAATGTTTGGGTCTGCCGGTGATAGCGGCTTGCAGATGGTACTTTTTCAATTCCCGTTGCAGCGGTCTTTTCACTCGCTGAATGTAACGCTCCCGTTCCTCTCGTTTGTCGGAAATTCTTTGAACAATAGATTTATATTCATCAGGATAAAGCGTTTTAAACGCCAGATCTTCCAATTCCCACTTGATCCGCGCAATGCCCAGCCGGTGCGCCAATGGCGCGTAAATATCCATTGTTTCCCGCGCAATCCGACCGCGTTTTTTTTCCGGTAAAAAGTCAATAGTGCGCATGTTGTGCAGTCGATCGGCAAATTTAATCAGAATCACGCGAATATCTTCAACCATGGAAATAATCATCTTGCGAAAATTTTCCGCCTGCTGCGCTTCGAAGCTATCAAATTTCAACTCGCTGATTTTCGTCACACCATCCACCAGCGTCGCGATTTCAGCGCCAAATTCTTCGCGGACTTCATCCAGCGAAACGCCGGTGTCTTCAGCGACGTCATGCAGCAAACCGCCGCAAATGGTGACCAGATCCATCCGCAGTTCCGCTAAAAGATTTGCCACATGCAACGGATGCTCAAAGTAAGGCTCCCCGGACATACGGAGTTGGTCACGATGCGCGTTGTAAGCAAATTCGTACGCTTTCTTGAGCAATTGCACATCGAATCCGGGATAGTACTTCCGAATTTTGCGAATCAAATTGCGCAAGCCGCTTCGATATCTTTCCTCAATTTCCCCGGAAATATCGAATGGCTGGCGCTCTTTTAACATATTCGTTTTAGAATGTGCTAACTTCAACTTGCTCTTCCCTTCCGCGCGCTAAGTCAGAAAACATCGTATATTCAGGGATAAAAGACAACTCCACAGTGCCCACCGGCCCGTTACGTTGCTTGCCAATAATGATTTCCGCGATTCCCGGTTTATCGGTTTTTCCGTAACGTTCCGCCCGGTAAATAAAAAGCACTACATCCGCGTCCTGCTCAATAGCTCCGGAATCACGCAGATCAGACAGCATCGGGCGGCGATCTCCGCCCCTGGCTTCCACGGCCCGAGATAACTGAGACAGCGCAATTACCGGAATATTTAATTCTTTCGCCAGCGCTTTTAACGAGCGCGAAATGGCAGAAATTTCCATCTGCCGGCTTTCAGATCTTTCCGGACCTTGAATGAGCTGCAAATAATCAATAATTAGCAGACCAATATCTTTCTCATATTTTAAACGTCGCGCCTTAGCTTTAATTTCCAGGATATTCATCGCCGGCGTGTCGTCAATAAAAATCGGCGCTGAGGCTAACTTTCCGACATTCATGCTCAATTTAGGGAACTCGTGTTTTGGCAACATTCCGGTGCGAACGGCATTAGAATCGACGCGCGCTTCGGCGCACAACATGCGCAGTGCCAATTGATGACTTGACATTTCCAAACTGAACAAACCGACCGGCACTTGATGATCCAGCGCAGCGTTACGGGCGATGTTCAAACACAAAGCTGTTTTGCCCATGGATGGCCGCCCGGCAATAATGACCAAATCAGATTTCTGAAATCCGGAAGTTTTCGCATCCAACTCGCGAAACCCGGACGCGACGCCTGTGACGCCGCCTTTTTTTCCGGCAAATTCCTGAATCAGCGACATCGTTTCGTGCAGAGTGGGCGAAATCCACTCAAAACCGCGAATGAGTTTCCGCTCTGTCAACGAAAAAATCTCTTTTTCAACTTCATCAAACAATTCGAACACATCGCCAGAATGGCCGTAAGCCTTGGCAATAATTTTTGTGTTCAGCTCGATCAAACGCCGCAACAAAGCCTTTTCAAGCACTATCTTGGCATAGAATTCTACGTTTGCAGCGGACGGCACTTTCTCCGCCAATTGGACGAGATAAAATTGCCCGCCGACGGCGTCCAATTTATTTCTTTTTTTAAGCCGGTCAGACAAAGTGATCACATCGATGGGTTCGCGCCTGTCGTACAGTTCTTTTGCCGCTTCAAAAATAATCTGATGAGCCGTTTTATAAAAATAATTCGCATCCCGAATAACTTCGACAGTCTTGCCAACGGCTTCCAGATCCAAAAACATCGATCCGAGAACAGCCATCTCCGCTTCGATGTCTTGCGGGGGAATACGCTGCGTTTGCGGCATCTTATCTTTTGTCGTTGCCATGGCGCCAATCCCGTGAATTAATTTCCGTACAAAAAATTAATGTTTATCAAGGTCAATCACTTCACCGCGATATTTTTCGGAAAAACATTTCTGAAAAACCTGAACGTCTCCCCATGTGTCCCGTTTCAACTTCTGATTTCGCAATAACGCCGCCGGATGGTAAGTGACGACCATCAAGGCGCCGTACTTTCTGTACACGCGATTTCGCAGATTGCTCAGCGGTCTGGTGGTATTCAGCAAAACATGCGCTGCGATCCTGCCCAGCGCCAGTATGTATTTTGGTTTCAAAATCTCCATTTGTTTGCGCAAAATCGGAAAACACGCGGCCCGCTCGTGAGGCTCCGGATCGCGATTTTTTGGCGGACGGCATTTGACAACGTTCGTAATGTAAATTTGCTTTCTATCCAATTCTACCGCCGCCAAAATTTTGTCCAATAATTGTCCGGCTTCGCCGACAAACACCTCTCCTGCCTGATCCTCATAATAACCCGGAGCTTCGCCAATGAGCAGAATATCTGAATTGACGTCGCCCCCGCCAAACACGACCTGCTTTCTCGTTTTTGCCAACGGACATTTTTGACAATCCCTGACGCGATTTGACAGGTCCATCATTGCAGGAAATGCACGTTCAGAAGATAAAAACGAAAGTCGTTCCGCCGATATATTTGTGAAAATTTGATCTCCGTAAAGCTGCTGCTGAACGGCAAAAAATTCTTTTGTTTTATCGAGCAAGTCGATGAATGTGTCCACTTCTGTCCTCAGATAAATCCCCTAATTTTTTGTCAACAAATTCGCAATACGATCCACTAACTGGCTGGCAACTTCAAATTTGCTCATCAGCGGGAGTTGTTCCTGATTCCCGGATTTGTCGATGATAGTTACGACATTGGTACTGTGAGCGAAACCCGCGCCTGAAGTCAGCGGATTATTCACCACAATTAAATCCAGATTTTTTTGTCGCAATTTCCCAAGTGCGTTTTGCACCTCATTCTCAGTCTCCAGCGCAAAACCAACGAGACATTTGTCGCCTTTTCTTTTTCCCATCCACTGAAGAATATCCCTGGTTCGCGCCAGATTTAGCGTCAAGCGGGCATCGTCTTTTTTTAATTTGTGCGCTGAAACTTGTTCCGGCCGAAAATCCGCCACTGCCGCCGCCATGACGACCACATCTTGTTTCGGGAATTCTTTCTCCGTCGCCGCCGCTATTTCTGCCGCTGTGCGTACACTGATAAATTTTCCCGCTGAAAAAATCGGCAATTGCGTCGGCCCGCTGACAAGCGTCACCTCGCCCCCGGCAATAGCCGCAGCTTCCGCAATGGCGTAACCCATTTTGCCGCTGGAGCGATTCGTCAAAAAGCGCACCGGATCGAGATCTTCTTCTGTCCTTCCGGCGGTAACCAAAATTTTCTTTCCGGATAGCACATTTTTGCCGAAAAGTGCCTTTCTCAGCGCGAACATAATTTTGTGCGTTTCCGCCAACCGTCCTTCACCGACTTCGCCGCACGCCAGTTCACCTTCGTCAGCATCGACAAAAATATAGCCCGCTTTTTTCAATTTGGCGACATTTTCAACGAACATCATGTTGCGATACATCTCTTTGTTCATCGCAGGACACAACAAAACAGGCACCGTCGCCGCCATGACCAGCGTGGTTAACAAATTATCTGAAATGCCCGAGGCAATTTTCCCGATTGTGTTTGCCGTCGCCGGGCACGTCAAAATCGCATCAGCCCAACGCGCGGATTCAATATGAATTGTGGAACCGCCGAATTCATCAGCAAACATATCCATCAAAACCGGATTTTCCGACAACGTTGCCAGCGTCAGCGGCGTGATGAATTTCGTCGCCGCCGGCGTCATCACAACACGGACATTTCCGCCGTTCTTTTTTATTTCTCGAATTATCTCGCAACTTTTATAGGCGGCAATCCCCCCGGTGACTCCGACTAAAATGTTTTTATTGGCAAACATAAAATTACAAATTACTCAGCATTTTTAAGGAACTCATATTTTATTTTTCCCTGCAAAAATTCTTCCATCGCCAATCGCGTCGGCTTGGGTAATGTGATGTAATTTCTTTCTTCTTCATCGTTCAAATAGTCCTCGTCCTCTTCGGAGCCTTCCATGTCATCCAAGCCCACAATTTCCTCAACCATTCGCTTTTGTTCCTGATTGATCTGCCGCGCTCGTTTGGCAATGACGATGATAGCTTCGTAAACATTTTCGCTAAATTTTTCCAAATCTTCCAGAGATATAGTTGCTGACATAAATAACGCCCTCCTTAGGCTTGCTTTATATTTTTAACGTCCATTTTATTTTCATAATTTGAAATAATTGACAAAACTTTGCTAACTGTTTTTTCCAGTTCATCATTGACAACCACGTGCTGAAAATATTTTGCCTTCTCCATTTCCATTGAAAATCGCTGCAACCGCCGCCTAATTTCCGCTGCCGAATCTGTACCGCGCGCTTTGAGCCTCCTGATCAAAACTTGTTCCGATGGCGGCGCGAGAAATATCGTCACTGAATGCTCAGGATATTCCTTGCTGACATTCAGCGTGCCGTTGACGTCCAAATCCAGCAGCACATGTTTACCCTGCGCCAGATAGCGTTCGATGAGAACTTTGTCCGTCCCATAGTAATAATCATGAACGTGCTCCCATTCCAGAAACTCATTTCTATCGATTTTTTGCCGAAATTCCTGCTCCGCCAGAAAATAATAATCCGCGCCGTGTTTTTCGCCAGGCCTCGGTTTTCTTGTGGTGCTCGAAACAGAATAGACAAATCTTTCCGGATAGCGGTTGAGCAATTCCTTGATGACCGTCGTCTTTCCGCCGCCCGAAGGAGAGGCAAAAAAAATCAATAATCCGTTCATGCGCCCGATTCAGTTCTCCTCGTCCACGCCAATTTTCACCTCTGAGATTTCAATGCGATGGACAATGGTATCCGCTGAATTTGCCGATAAAACCACATGATTGCTGTTAGTGACAATCACAGATTTTGTCTTTTTCCCCATTGTGGCATCGACGAGCATTCCGCGCTCTTTTGCGCCGGCAATCAGATTCCTTGTGGGGCGCGTCTCCGGCGACACGATGGCGACGATCCGTTCCGCTAATAAATAATTTCTATATCCGATACTGATCATCATCGTTATATCCTCTCTATTTTAATTCGCTAACCGATTTTTTGAAATTATTTATTCAATATTTTGTACTTGTTCTCTGATCTTTTCCACTTCTTCCTTTATGTCCACCACCAAATGAGCAATCTCCGCGTGATTGGCTTTGGAGCCCATAGTGTTTGCCTCTCTCGTCATCTCCTGCAAAATAAAATTCAATTTTTTCCCAATTGATTGCTCCGCCTTCAGCGACTCCAGAAACATCTTGTTATGACTGCGAAAACGAACGCATTCTTCGGTCACATCCATCCGGTTAATCATCAGTGCTAACTCTGTCTGCAAACGCTGTTCGTCAACATTTTCGTCGGCAATGAGATCGTGAACTCGCTCCCGCAACTGACTCAGATCTTCTTCGTGGCGATCTTGCGCAATTTTTTCTATTCTGGCAACGACACGATTCAGATTCTCAATGCGCGCACGCAAATCTTTTCCCAGCTCTTCGCCTTCACTGCTGCGCATTTCTGAAAAGCGCGTCAGCGCCTGAGAAAGCACCTGCTTGACGATCTCCCACGTTTCCTGCTTGTATTCGCCAGCCGCCTCGAAAGAAAAAATATCCGCAAAATTGAGCAAATGATCGATCTTTATTTTTCCGCCCAGGCGATATTTCTTCTTTAAATTTTGGAGCAATTTCAGGTACATTCGTACCGCATGATCGTCAACCTCCAGCCCGTTCTGCGCATCGCCATTTTCATATTTCAAATTCACATAAATATTAACCCTGCCGCGCGTCACATAATCCCTGACAATATTTTTAACCTCATGCTCCAAATGGTAAAACTGTTTTGGCAATTTCACTTGAATATCGAGAAAACGATTGTTCACCGAGCGAACCTCTGCCACCACTTCAAAATCGTTTCGTACAAGTTCAGCCCGCCCAAATCCAGTCATGCTCTTGATCATTGGTGTTTCCGTTCCTAAATACGTATAAGTTGAAAATTAAGTGTGAGTTAGATTATACAAATTTTTTTTGAAATTGTCAAACTTTTTTTTATGTTTTTTCTTTTTTTTTAAAGAGTTATCTCAAATCCCGTTTTTACCGCTTATAGTCTTGAGTTTAAGCCATTTTTTTTCATTTTTTCAGACGAAAAACTGTCTCGCTGAAAATTGCCGACGATTCTGGCGTTCATTTTCTTCCGGAAAAATCTATTTCCATCAAAAAAAAATGAATATTTATTCGTCAAATAAAAAAATAAATATTCATCCCAATCCCCTTGAGAAGGCGGCATGCTTTTTCGTGTGAACAAATAGCAGGAAAATAATTCAGAAGAATGCGCTCAAATCGGAAGAGGTTCAACGACGGCGTTGAAATCGCTTCTCATCAATTGTCAATTTGACGGAAATCCGATGGGTATCTCCTAAATCATTGTGACTGAGAAAAGCGTAATCCACCATCAACTTCGGCAAGCGAATACCGATGCCAGCGGTGAACCGACCGGCGTCCATTCCGAAACGGAGCGCGATCAGTTTTTTGAACTGATATTCGAATCCGGCGTGGCTGTCAAAACTGACGGCGCCGACATTCCATTGCGAAGCGTACCGACGATTTTCAAAGCGAACATCCACATCGAAGGCCGGAATCAGACTGCCGCCGATGAGAGAGGATTCCCAAATGTAAGCGCTTCCCAATTTCAGCGTGGGAATAATCGCTTCCTGACGGCCTTTTTCCCAAACGAGCAACGTCGTTGTCGCGTCCTGCAAATTGGCGCCCAGTTTAAATCGGTCGCTGAAGCGATAGATCATGCCAACATCAAAACCCACTCCCCAGGCGCTCTGTTCGCCCAACTGCTTGAGCAAAAATTTCACGCTTCCGCCGTAGGAAATTTTCCGATTGGCGCGAGCACCATAGCTCAAAAACATGCCCCATTCAGCCGAATTAAAATAAAATACCTTGTAAGGATCAATTCGTTCATTTTCATCAATGACGCCATTGCCTTCGCCCTCATCGCCGGTGTTAGGTTTTCCGTCAAGGCCGTAATCTAACAGCGCCTCGGTCGTATTGGGAATGTCGTCCACTCCCAGACGAATCACGGACAGCGCCAGCGTGCTTGTTTTCCCGAAAGGCAAAGCCACGGCGCCGTAATTGTAATTGACGATATTGGCGAACCGCTGCGCGTGCATGCCGATAATTTGCGGGTAATCAATTTGCGTCAATAGCGCCGGATTCCAGTACCCGGCAGTCACATCGTTGGCGATGGCGACAGAAGCGCCGCCCATACCGAGAGCGCGCCCGCCGACGCCGCTCGCTAAAAATTCACCCGCATACTTTGCTTTGACAATATTGCCGGCCTGCGCGAAACCGACAAAGACAAAGATTGACAAAACTAAACAATTGCTGACATTTCTTTTTAATTTCATAGAAATCCCACGCTATTTTAGTTGATTATTCGATTTTATTCGCCATCAATCAATTTTTTCAGTTCAGATAATGTATTCAATGCTTCCAGCGGCGTTAATTGATTAACGTCGATCTCTTTTAATTTTTCTCTCAGTGCCGTTTCCTGCCTTGAAAAAAAATCGAGTTGGCTCGGAACGATTTGCTTACCCTCCGGCGACCGAGGCCTCGCCAAACGCGGCGTCCTGGTCTCGGTGAATTCGTCTTTTTCGAGATTGCTGAGCACCTGCCGCGCCCGCTCGATCACGATGCGCGGCAAGCCGGCCAATTGCGCCACATGGATTCCATAACTGTTGTCGCAACCGCCAGCCACAATTTTCCTTAAAAAGATTACCTGGTCGCCCCATTCTTTGACCGCGACATTGTAGTTTTTTACACGAGGTAGAATCCGCGCAAGTTCCGTTAATTCATGATAATGTGTCGCAAAAAGCGTTTTTGCCGCCACGGCGCTGGTATTGTGCAAATATTCTGCCACCGACCAGGCAATGGAAAGCCCGTCAAAAGTGCTCGTGCCCCGACCTATTTCGTCGAGCAAAATCAAACTTTTCGTCGTCGCATTGTTCAAAATATTAGCGGTTTCGTTCATTTCCATTAAAAATGTGCTTTCGCCGCCCGCCAGATTATCCGACGCCCCCACGCGCGTGAACAATTTATCCACGAGTCCCATTTTGGCTTCCCGCGCCGGAACAAAGCAGCCGATTTGCGCCATCAACACGATCAAACCCACCTGCCGCAAATAAGTCGATTTTCCCGCCATGTTAGGACCCGTAATGATCAAAATTTGGTCGCTGCTATTGTTGGCGTAAACATCGTTGGGCACAAACGACTCTCCGGCGGGAAGAAGCTGTTCCACCACCGGGTGGCGGCCTTCTTTGATATCAATTTCATCGCCGGAAGTAATTTGCGGGCGGTTGTAATCGTTATCACGCGAAATTTGCGCAAAATTCAGCAAGCAATCCAGATCACCAATTTGTCTGGCATTTTCCTGAATTTCGCGCACCCGCCGACTCACGTGCTGACGTATTTGATCGAATAGCTGAAATTCAAGCTCAATGATTTTTTCCTCAGCGCCGACAATTTTTTCCTCGTATTCTTTCAATTCCGGCGTGATGAAACGCTCAGCGTTGACTAACGTCTGCTTGCGCATGTAATTGGTGGGCACTTTTGCCAGATGCGGCTTGGTTATTTCAATGTAGTAGCCGAAAACTTTATTGTATCCCACTTTCAGCGAGGGAATTCCGGTGCGTTCGCGTTCGCTCTGTTGCATACGGGCGATCCAATCCTTGCCGGAAAAAGCGATTTCGCGCAATTGATCCAGTTCTTCGTTGTAGCCGCGTTTGATCAGTCCGCCGTCGACCACGGACAGCGGCGGTTCTTCGACCAGCGCCGCTTCGATTTCATCCACGACTTCGGGCAACTCGTGCAATTGTTCTCTGATCTGCGCCAGATAGTCCGCTTCCAACGGCGCTAATTTTTCTTTTATTTCGGGAACAATGCGCAGCGCCGACTTGAGCGCGATCAAATCTCTGGCATTGGCGCGCCCGGTGGTGATTCGCGACAACAGCCGTTCCAGATCCCCCATTTTTCCAAGCGATTCGCGCAGCTCGCGACGCGTCATCTCCTGCTTGAACAATTCCTCCACGGCGTCCAGCCGACGGTTTATGGGAGCGATTTGGTTCAAAGGATTCAGCAGCCAATTTACCAAGCGACGCCCGCCCATGGCGGTTTTTGTTTTGTCCAGAACGTGAATCAAAACGCCGCGATTGTCACGCGCAGAGAGCGGTTGAATGAGCTCCAGATTGCGCTGCGTGGTTGGATCTACCGCCATAAAATCAGAATCGAAACGACGTTTGATTTGTGTGAAATGGGAGAGACTGTTTTTCTGATTTTCTTTCAAATAATCCAGCAGGGCGCCGGCAGCAACAATCCCCACGGTCAAATCCTCGCAGCCGAAGCCTTTCAGCGAGGAAGTTTTAAAATGATGGATGAGTTTCTCGTAGCCGAAATCGCGGTTAAAAACCCAATCTTCGCGTGCAGTAATGAAACTATGGAGTTCCGAAGCGATTTGGTCAGCGACATTTTTTTGCTGAGACTCAGCCACGAGTAGTTCCGAGGGGTTGATCAGCATCAATTGTTCGCGCAGCTTTTCCGGAAAAAATTCATTGACAAAAAATTCGCCGGTGGTCACATCCGCCGCCGCCAAACCACAGATATCTTTTCGCAGATAAATGGAAACCAGATAATTATTTCGTTTGGAATCCAGCAGTTCATCGGAAAAGGTCGTTCCCGGCGTCACAATTTCTGTTACGTCGCGCTTGACTAATTTCTTCGCCGTTTTGGGGTCTTCAACCTGCTCGCAAATTGCCACCCGATAGCCGGCTTTGATCATTTTTGTCAAATAATTATCCAGCGCATGATAAGGGAATCCTGCCAATGGCACTTTAGCGGCTTTGCCGTGGGCGCGAGAAGTCAGAGTAATCCCCAACACTTCGGAAGCGATTTTGGCGTCATCGTAAAACATTTCATAAAAATCGCCCATGCGATAAAACAAAATGGCATTTTTATGTTTGGCTTTAATCGCTAAATATTGTTCCATCAAAGGCGTGGACGCAGAACTATCTTTCATGTGCCCAAATCCGAATATTTTTCCAATTTCTCATTTGTGATCTTTGCCAAAATAGGACGCTGATTAAACGCATCACCCGCCAACTGGCGGAAATGCGACTTCGGAGCATCTGGCGAACTTTTTATCAGTGAAAATGCCTAAAAGTCAAAAGCGAAAAGCCAAAGGCGAGAGGCCAAAAGCCAAATCCCCCCATCAATCATGCCGCTTGTCAATGCCCCAATTCAACTTTTTCCGCAAAAGCTCATTAAAATTTTTGCTCTCCTTTTGAATGCAGCGGATACTGAATTCCGCTTTTTTCAGAATAATCTCCACATGATCGCCTTTGGGGAATTGCTGGCTGATTTGTCCGTCCACGCTCATGGTGATGATGCTTTCCCGCAAATCAGGAATAATTTTCACGACACTGCGATCATGGATGACTACAGGTCTCACGCTCAGCGTATGCGGACAAATGGGATTGATGATCGTGCAATTCACATTGGGAAACAAAATAGGGCCGCTTGCCGACATCGAGTATGCCGTGGACCCGGTTGGCGTCGCCACTATCACGCCGTCGCCGAGATAAGAATTCAGATAAGAATCATCAATGTAAACGTCCAGGCGAATCACGCGGCTGAATCCGCCGCGATCCACAACCACGTCGTTGAGCGCGTAATATTTTTCCCGATGACGCCCCCGAACAACCGCCGCTTTTAACAATTTTCTGTCAATGATCGACATCTCACCGTGAATGATATTTTCCAGCGTGGGATAGAGCTCGTCCACGCCGACCTCAGTCAAAAAACCGAGCCCTCCCAAATTAACGCCCAGGATTGGCGTTGCGCTTTTCCCCACAGTTCTCGCCGTTGACAAAATGGTGCCGTCGCCGCCAAAGGACAAAACGACGTCGCAACTCCGACAAAACTCGGATAACTGACCGGTTTCGACGGCTCCGTTCAATTGAAGAAAATTGGCTAATTCCTGATCCAGAATAAATTTTATCCGTCGATCAGCAAACCAGCGCAATAATTGAGGTATCACACTTTTGACAAGTTCTTTCGTGGTATTGCCGCTGACGCCAAAAATCATAAATTCAGGCTCCGCTTTTCATTTATGTTTTGCCGAAGAGATTGCTGAGCAGAAATGGAACTCTGCAAATCAAAATTACAAGCCGTAAAGAAACAAAAAACACAAAGATTCTTTGAAATAATACCATCTTTGAACAAATTTGATATTGGAAACCATGAGCTTCAAAAAGCCTCTGTTACAAGTTTCAACTAATTGATTTTGTTGAAATTAAAAGAGTTAAAATTGTGCAATTAGCAATTTTTGGCATGAACTCAACCATTCAACGCAAAATAAAATTTATCTCTGAATCCGTGAAACTAATCCGCCCCACTTTTTCAAGCACCTTCGCGAGAGCCGTTAGCGCTGAACAAACGACGAAGATTCATCTTTCGTCGGTGATGGCCGGATATTTTGCTGACTATGACTTCAGCAATAGAATCCACATCCATTCCGCAGATTTGGTACAATTCATTTTGAGTACCATGCTCCACAAAATGATCCGGCACGCCGAGCCGGTGAATTGTCACGTTGTGATAACTTTCAGTGCTCAGCAGCAATTCTTCCAGGGCGCTCCCGAAACCACCGACAACAGTGTTGTCCTCCAGCGTAAAAATATGCTCAAAATGTTTAAATTTCTTTTTGAATAAAGCCTCATCCAGGGGTTTGACAAATCGCGCGTTAATAACTTCCACGCTGATTCCTTTGTTTGCCAATTTTTTGCTCGCTTCAAGTGCGTGATACACCATTGGCCCGATCGCAGCGATGAGCGCGTCGCTGCCTTTTTTCAGCGTTTCTGCTTTTCCGATTGGCAATTCATGGTACGGAGAATCGAGCGAAACTCCGATCCCGACGCCTCTCGGATAACGGACGGCGATGGGGCCTTTTGTGTATTTTGTCGCGGTGTAGAGCATATTTTTGAGCTCAGCCTCGTCTTTTGGCGACATGACAACCATATTCGGAATAACGCGCAAATAGCTCAGATCAAAAACACCATGATGCGTGGGACCATCATCGCCGACCAAGCCGGCACGATCCAGCGCAAAAATCACCGGCAATTTTTGCAGCGCAACATCATGAATGATGGAATCAAATCCGCGCTGCAGAAATGTAGAATAGATGGCGACGACGGGCCGCAATCCTTGCGTCGCCAAACCGGCGGCGAACGTCACGCCATGTCCCTCCGCAATGCCAACGTCAAAAAACCGGTCAGGGTGTTTCTCCGCAAAAGGAACCAGTCCCGTGCCCAGCGACATGGCGGCGGTGATAGCTACTAATTTGTCATTTTTTTGAGCCAAATCGACCAACGTCTCGCCGAATACTTTGCTGTAAGAAGGAAGCGCGCTCTTTTTCACGGACTCGCCTGTGGTCTTGTCAAACGCACCCAGACCGTGAAATTTTGGCGCGTTTTCTTCCGCCAGTTGGTAGCCCTTGCCTTTTGTCGTCATGACATGAATCAAAATCGGGCCTTTCAACCGTTTCGCCGCTCGCAACACATGCATCAACCGGGAAATATTGTGACCGTCCACCGGTCCAAAATAGCGAAAACCAAGCCGTTCAAAAAGAAGACCCGGCACCAAAATGGACTTCAAACTTTCATCCAGACGCCCCACTGCCGAACGCAGCTTTTCACCAAAAGAAGCCAGCCTTCCTGTAATTTCCCAGATTTCATTTTTCAATTTATTGTAACTTTGCGCGGTAATAATTGTCGTCAGATACTTCGACAGCGCACCGACATTTTTGGAAATGGACATTTTATTATCATTTAAAATGACAATAAGATTCCTCCCGGAAGCGCCGGCATTGTTCAGACCTTCCAGCGCCAGACCGCCGGTGAGCGCGCCGTCGCCGACAACGGCAACGACGTGATTATTTAAAAGTTGCAGGTCGCGAGCCGTCGCCATTCCCAAAGCGGCTGAAATCGCCGTGCTCGCGTGTCCTGTGCCAAAACAATCATACTCGCTCTCGAAAATGTTCGGAAAGCCGCTGATTCCTTTGAATTGACGAATAGTGTGGAACTGGTCTCTCCTGCCGGTCAAAATCTTGTGGACGTACGCCTGATGTCCCACATCCCAGACAATTTTGTCGCGCGGAGAATCAAAAACATAATGTAACACCAGCGTCAATTCCACGACCCCCAGACTCGGCGCCAGATGACCGCCAGTCCTGGACAGGCTATTAATGAGAAATTCGCGCATCTCCCGACATAAATTAGCCAATTCCGGAATGGATAATTTTTTCAGATCTTCCGGCGAATCGATTTTGTCCAATAAATTGTTCATGAAAGCCTCTTATCTAAAAAATTTCCTCTGCGATGCCATTCTCGTTTTTAACCAATTTTTTCAATTTTTGTTCGACTTGATTCAACTTTTCCGTGCAAAAATCCGCCAGCTTCATGCCTTCTTCAAACTTGCGGACAGTTTCATCCAAAGTTAAATCGCCAGTTTCTAATTCGCTCACAATTTTTTCCAATTTTTCCATGGCTTGTTCAAAAGTTTTTTCCGCCATCTCGTCTTTCTCCCTTTTGGAACATTTTATAATTTCAGCAAAATAAAATTTTACTCATTTTGGGCAAATCGCTGTTGAAGTTTCTCCAACGCATTCGTCTTTGATATTTTTTCAACCACGGCCTGTGCGCTTCCTCGATAAAAAAGCAGTTGTACCGGCTCGCCCGCAGCCAATTCATCAAATTGCCGGACGACTTTTCCGTTGTCGGATTTCTGGCAAATGCTGTAGCCGCGTTTCAAAACATGAATCGGAGACAGCGTCCGCAAACGCCGCCCGGTCGAAGAAACCTGAGTTTTCAACATGGAAATCCGATGCTGCACACTCCGCTGCAGGGAATTGAGCAGCTCATCCAGATGCAACTTGTGTTCGCGCAGCATATCCGGCGCGCGCCGAAAACTGTAACTGCCGGTCAAACGGCTGAGACGATCGCGCTCAAATTGTAACCGCTGGCGAGAGGTTTGCTGCATCCGTTGTCGGAGATTGTGAATTCTGCTCAGCAATTCTTCGCGGTCGGGAACTGCCAATTCCGCGGCTGCCGACGGCGTGGGAGCGCGCAGATCAGCGACGAAATCCGAAATCGTGAAATCGATCTCGTGTCCGACGGCAGAGATGACTGGAATTTTCGAGCGAAAAATGGCGCGCGCCACTTCCTCTTCGTTAAACGCCCACAAATCTTCCAGAGACCCACCGCCGCGACCGACAATTAAAACATCCACCTTGCCGTATTCGTTGAAAATATCAATGGCTGCGGCGATTTCTGCAGCAGCGCCCTCGCCCTGAACTTTCACCGGAAAAAGAATCACTTCCACACCCGAAAAACGGCGATTCAGCACCTGATACAAATCGCGAATCGCAGCGCCCGTCGGCGAAGTCACAATGCCTATTCTGCGCGGGAAACGCGGAATCGGCTTTTTTTGCGCCTGATCGAATAGACCCTCAGCCTTAAGTCTGTTTTTCAATTGCTCAAAAGCCAACTGAAGTTCACCCACTCCGGCCGGACGCAATTTCATCACATCGAATTGGTAATAACCTCGCTTGTGAAACACAGCCACGCGACCCAGAGCAAGCACTTTCATGCCGTCTTGCGGCGTAAAAGCAAGACGCTCTTTCCTTGAGCGCCACATCACTGCCGGAATCTGCGAATCCCTGTCTTTCAGCGAAAAATAGACATGACCCGAAGAATGAAATTTCAAATTGGAAATCTCACCTTCCAACCAGATCACCGGAATCGTTGTCTCCAGGAGCATTTTTATCTCCTGATTCAACTGCGACACGGTGTAAACAGCGCCGCCTGATATGTCAGGAAATTCATCAAACATCGGCAACATTAACTTTCATTTTAATCGCGGTAATTAACTTTTCACGCTTTTCAGGTATATAAATGAAAAGAGGTACTCAACATACCTCTTTCATGTTTAAAATTTCAAATGAGAATTCGCTTGCATTGGATTCAAAGAAATCAGACTGGAAAAAATTATCCATTGAATTGTGCGATGATATGGCTTTCATTCGTCAGGCCTGCATTTTTTTCGACCGACAAAAAATTTCGTTTAAAACTTCGTTACGCCACCCAATTTCCGGATTAAATTCCTGTGCAAATCAAAATCTCAGTCACCAAATATACCATCAATTAGCGGTTTTTCTTTTTGTGGCGATCTTTTCTGAGTCTTTTTTTCCTTTTATGCGTCGCAATCTTCGCTCTTTTTCTCTTTTTTCCGCTCGGCATTTCTCCACCTCCTTAACGGTAACATCTGTCCTTTAATGTATTCAATTAAATTTATTTCAATTCAACGCTCAGGCTAAACCAAGCACATAAATCGCTCCCGAACTCAAAAATTCCCGGCAAATAGGGCAGCGATTTTCCCGCATTTTGATGCCAAAACGAAACGCTTGCCGCGGGCGAACAATGTGGAAAGTGCGTTCGATGATGCAAAAGCCGGCTTTTGGGGCTAATTTTTCGAACTCGGCAATCGTCAGACCAGTCTGGTAGTTACGGAAATGTGATTCAACGTTTTTGCGCTCCACGTGTTCCAATAACCAGCGATAAATTTTTTCAGGCAGCAAATGCAGAAACGGGATGAACTGTAAAATCGAACTCATCACCTGCTGGTGTCCGCCAAACGCCGATTTAAACGGCGGGAATGCAATGATCAGAGAACCGTGCGGCTGCAGCATGGCTTGCAGGTTTTCCAGCGCCTGCCGCTTGCGCTGCAGATGCTCAATGACGTCGAGCATCAAAATCACATCAAATTTTTCGTCCGGATGGAATTCTTCGATATTCCCGTGAAAAAACCGAATGTCCGACGGGCTATGCTCACGAGCAAAACGCACCCGATGCTCGCTGTATTCCAGACCGGCGCATTGAAAACCAGCCCGCTGAAACGGCACCAACACGCCGCCCTCGGCGCAGCCAATGTCCAATACTTTTTTACCCGTGGAAAATTTTCGTACAAAATGGGTTAAATAATATTCACCGATTCTATTTTGATAATTCTGATAGGCACCACGATCGTCAGACGCCGTCTTGCCAAATTGTTTCAGCCGTTTAACTAAATTCATGCAATTCTGTTATTTTTCAAGGCAACTAAAATTTTTACAACTCATCGTCAGGCGCATTCACAAAATCACGCAACTGTTTGGAGACGCGGAATACTGGCATACGACGGGACGGAATGTCAACTTCCTCGCCGGTCTTGGGATTTCTTCCCTTGCGCGGCGCACGCAGCACAGTGTGAAAGCGACCGAAACCACGCAAATCCACGGGCTCGCCTTTTTTTAGGGCATAGCTTATCGTGGCAATCACTCCATCAACCACAGCAGCCGTCTCCAATTTTGTTAAACCCGTTCCCTCGGCAATAATATCGACGATGTCGGCTTTAGTCACGGTTATCCTCCTTAAGAACCGTTCATCGATTACAATCGAGTTTCGCATTCGACCCGGCTTTGGATTTCCAAATTATTTTTTTGCTAATGGCAATTAGCGCAATTTTTTTATGCCGCCCGAATAATGAAAATAATTCGTCCGTCGGCTTTGGTTGACAATTTTCTCAAAATCTGCCAGACAATTCCGACGTCGTTACTCTAAAATAAGCTCTGATAATCCGCCTTTTGCACGCCCCCGTTTGCTAACTTTCTGTAAATGTTCAAGAAATTTAAGATAACAAAATTAAATCAAAAAGTCAATATAAAATATGAAAAGTTGACGAGCATTGTTTTATCAGCCGCTGTTTTCCCGTTTGCAAAATCATTTTACTAATGAAACAAACTTCTCAGTGGCGAGTTAAAGTTTTGTTTGAGAAAAACACATTTTTTTATTGGCATTTCACTGAAATTTTCATTATATTGGCGTGGCTTTTTCAAATAAGAATGTAACCCACTCATGGCGGAAAAAACAATTAAACCCGATCTTTTGATAAAAAGCGCCCGGGAACTCATCTGTCCTGCTGACAAGCCGACTGATGAAAGCAAATTCAAAATTATTCCTGACGGCGCCGTGGCGTGTGTCGCTGGCGAAATAGCGGCGTTCGGCTCGACAAAAGAGGTTTTGGCTGAAATTACACTTTCGCCGGAAACTCATGTTATTGATGCCAGGGAATTTGTCGTGTCGCCCGGTCTCGTTGACGCGCACACGCATCCGGTGTTTTTTGGCACACGCGAACATGAATTCGAACAGCGCAATCAGGGAAAAACTTACGCTGAAATCGCCAAAGCCGGGGGCGGCATTCGCTATTCGGTACGGCAATTGAGAAAAGCGTCCACAGACGAACTTGTGGAACACGCCCTTCCCTATTTGGATCAATTCGTGGAATGCGGCACCACAACCATCGAGGCGAAAAGTGGTTACGGTCTGTCGCTGGAAGATGAAATCAAATCGCTTCAGGCGATTAAAAAATTGAATGACATCCACCCGCTGGATTTGATTCCGACTTTTTTGGGCGCCCATGAGATTCCCGATGAATACCGCAATCAGCGGGAAAAATATATTCAGTTGATCATCGAAGAAATGATTCCCCGCGTCGTCGAAGAAAACCTGGCGGAATTTTGCGACATTTTTTGCGAAGAACACGTCTTTAATTTAAGAGAAACAGAGAAAATTTTATCGGCGGCGCTCGATGCCGGGCTGAAATTGAAGATTCATGCCGATCAACTCAGTTCCAGCGGTGGCGCTGCACTGGCGGCGCGATTAAATGCGATTTCTGCGGACCACCTCGATTATGTCAGCGACGAGGTCATTGGACTGCTGAAGAATAGCAATACCGTGCCCGTTTTGCTGCCAGGCGCCGTGTTTTTTCTGGGATTGAATCGCTACGCGCCGGCGAGAAAAATGCTCGACGCTGGCGCGCTAGTAGCCATTGCCACGGATTTCAATCCCGGTAGTTGCATGACGCAATCTTTGCCGCTGATGATGACCATTGCCTCCATTTACATGAAGATGAGCGCAAAAGAGTTGTGGGCAGCAACCACAGCAACAGCGGCGAAGGCAATTGACAGAGAAAAATTAGGGAAAATTGAAGCGGGCGCGCAGGCTGATTTTGCGTTGTGGGAAATTCCCAATTACCGCTATTTGCCGTATCATTTCGGCGTTTCGCACGTGAATCAGGTTATAAAATCCGGAAGAGTAATCTGGGAAAAAAATTATTCGGTTCAACGATAAAGGGATGTTTTGACATGAAAACAAAGAGGAATTTGATGAACCAATCGCGATGTTTTATTTTACTCATTGGGTTATTGGGGCTCCTTGTCGCTAGCTGCGAAAAAAACAAACCGCTTCCTGACGGTTATCAACGCATTATCGGCAATCAAGAAGGCGAAATCGCCGACAAAACGCTGTTAGCGACGCCGGAAAGCGGTGCTTACGAAGCCAAAAGAATCGATACTTCGCAAAGCACAGATCTGCTGCTGGGAACGTACGAGCAATACCACAGCGGCATTTTTTTACAGTTCAGCAATTTGCCCGACACGATCAACGTGATTTCCGCCGAGTTGAAACTCCAAATTCAGGATCGGCTGGCGCCGGGAGACACCACTTACTGGAACACACCCCGGCAGGCGACTGTGAACATCTATTTAGCGGACACCACAGACATCGGTCCTGAAAACCCGCCGCTGCCAGATAACAATTTTCTATTGGCCACGCAAACGATTAATTCCGACTCGTTGAACGGCATCAGTTTTGCGTTGGACACAACGCTCGTG
Organism: Calditrichota bacterium; assembly: GCA_013152715.1. Classification (NCBI taxonomy): domain Bacteria; kingdom Pseudomonadati; phylum Calditrichota; species Calditrichota bacterium. Next base: position 89,492 of record JAADFU010000094.1, on the reverse strand, counting down.
AATCAATGGCTGAAAACCGACTCCAGCGGCGCGCAGCATGGATTTTGGCTGGAAACGGAAAGCGCCGAATACATGGCGGTGTTTTACGCCTATGAATCGTTGCAAGCTTCTTACATGCCGAGAATGACTTTGATTTACAATTTCACAGATTCCACAGGTGATAAGCAAGACACATTGACTTATTACACGACAAAAGATCAATTCATCTTTCTCGATCCACCGGAAAACCTCGCTTTGGACGCGAACTTTTTGTATATGGGCAGAGGCGTGGCGTTTCGCAGCTACCTGGATTTTGACCTGTCTGAATTTGACACGACTTACCACATCAATCGCGCTATCCTGGAACTGACCTCAAACGCAGCGCATTCCATTCGTAATGCTGAAGGCGCAAATAACGCGCTCATTTATCGCATGACTTCGCCCTGGGGCGACGCCTCGCTGTGGGAAACGCCGCAAAGCGCATCGTACTCCCCAACAGTGGCGGACAGTGTGCTCACGTTCGACATCACGCCGACCGTACAGGCGTGGATATCGCAACAGTATGAAAATTACGGCTTTCAATTGCAGGCATTCAGCGAAGGCACAACCCTGGCGCGTATCGCATTTTATTCGGTCAATGCGGATTCGGCGCTTCAGCCCAAAATTTATCTCTATTACACGACGCCGGCAAATCATGAATTTTAAGGACGCACCACTTTTAAGTTAGACGGAGTTTGACAATGAAACGAAAAACGATATTTTTTCTCATTATCGGAATAATTTTCATCGCTATCAGTTCGCCGGCGACGGCGCAATCGTTTTTTTCCAACCGCGGATTCGGTGAGCGCATCGATTACACCAGCGCTCAGGCAATCGGTCTGGGCGGCGCCAACATCGCCTTGCCCGACGGTTTTCAAATCAATAGTCTGAACCCGGCGACATTAGTGAACATCACGCTTTCTCGATTGAGCGGCGATTTTGTCCATCAGTCGTTTTGGTCAAAATCTAACGCCGGAAGCGGCTTTTCCAAATACAGCAATTTCAATGGCGTATCGCTCGCGTTCCCGTTGAAAACAAACAGATTTGTAGTAGCGGCAGGACTGACGCCCTTTTCACAATTTGACTACTCTTTCAATGTGTCCGGCGCTATCGATGATTACCATTACACAAAAATAGTCGAGGGAGAAGGCGGTTTGAATAAAATCCACGCCGGCTTTGGTTTGTCGCCGATCAAAAACGTTTCTTTGGGAGTTTATTTCAATTATTATTTCGGGAAAATGACAAAAAAGTGGCGTGTGGATTATGTGTCCGATCTGTTCTGGGACACTTCAGACGCTATCTCGCGCAAAGTCTGGGGCTCTTCTTTTACCTTCGGCGCAAACGTCAATCCGATTTCTTCCCTGTATTTGGGCGCATTTTTTATTCCGCGGCACAACCTGACGTTTCGCGATGAGACGCAATTCGGAACAATAAAAGGCTCGTTTCCGAACAAGCTCGCGGATTATGTGTCGGAAGAGCAAAAGATGACCATGCCGGAAATGTGGGCAATTGGCACGTCCTACACGTATCGCAACAAATATCGGTTTGTGACCAGTTACCTGTCTGATCCGTGGAGCAAATTTGACGGATCCGGCATTGTCGCAGGCGAACTGCAAGACCGTTTCCGCATCAGCGCCGGCGTGGAAATGCTGCCATCGACTAATATGTTGGCAAAATATCACCAAAAGATGACCTATCGCGCCGGGTATTTTTTGCAGCAACTCAATTACACAGACGAAAACGGCGAAACTGTCAACGAATACGGCGTTTCTTTCGGACTCGGATTTCCTTATTATAACGGCAAGGGTCGCGTCGATTTAGCGCTGCAGTACGGCCGGCGCGGCGAATTGACTACCAATACGGTAAAAGAACAGATTTTTAAGGTGTATATCAGCGTGATTGCCGGCGAAAAATGGTTTGTTCGCAGAAATAACAATGCGGAATAGCGCTTCGCTGTTTTCCGGCGCTCCCATTTTGCCGATTCTAAAAAAACTATTTTTTGAAAATATAAAATTTTGTAACTTTTCTCTTGCATCTTTTAAAAAAATTTTTAAATTCAATTGTTTAAATAACACTAATAAAAATTTGAACGTTGGAAAAGATCGAACATTCTTGAGAGGTGTCATAATGAAAGATTTTGTAGGACGCAAAACTCTAACCGGATTACTGATCGTCGCGGTTCTGTCTTTGCTTGCAATCGCTGGAATTTTCAATTTTGGCTGTGTGCCGACAGCCCAACAGCAAGGGCCGCAAATTTCTCCTGAACGCCAAAAAGCAATTCAGGATTCTTTAACGCAAGTTTACGAACGAAAAATGGCGCTTAATTTCAGTCTGGGCTATGAAAATTATAAAAACAAGATGTACAGCAACGCTATTCCCTATTTCTGGAAAGTCGCTAAGCTGGACACCATCAATAAATACAAAAACTTATTCACCTATCTTTCCGACTCATATATCAAGTTGAACAAAGCGGACTCAGCGCAAATTGCATTGGAAATGGGAGTGCAAAGATTCCCCAACATTGCGCACCTTCATCGCAGCCTGGGCTACATCTACGACAATCTCGGGCGCATCGAAGAGGCGATTGACCAGTACGAAAAAGCCTTGGCTATTGATGAAAAGAGGCCCGCAGATTGGAAGCGATTAGCCCTGCTTTACATTAAAAACGATCAGACTGACGACGCTATTCGCGCCTATGAGAAAGTCGTTAAGCTCGATCCGAATGACAATGACGCCCAGCAAACGCTGAGCAAGCTCTACAAATCCACCGGAAATGCTGACGCTGCCATTCAGCAAATGGAATCAGTAAAAAAGTTAGATCCGCAGAATACAGAAAACCTGTTTAATCTGGGGAAAGAATATTTTAATGTCGCCGAGTACGAGAAAGCCATCTCGAATTTTGGAGCGATGCTCAGTTTGAAGCCGAATGACGTACAGGCGATGACTTATTTGGCTTCCGCATTGCAGAATGTCGGCAACTACAAGCGCGCCATCAATATTTACAAAGAAGTCGTAAAAATGGAGCCGGATAACAAAAAAATTTACACGGACATTGCGACCTGCTACAAAGAACTCAAACAATTCTCCACTGCGCGCAAATACGCAAACAAGGCGTTGAAAATTGACAACCAGTACGGATTGGCTTACATTGTACGCGCGGAGATTTTCGAAGCGGCCGTCGATGAATGTATGCGCCAAACCGGCAAAGATGTGGCTGACTTTGACGACAAGCTTGTTTACGAATTAGCTTACAAAGAGTACAAAAAAGCAACAACTGATTTGCAATTTAAAGACACGGCGCAAGCGCGTCTCAATTACCTCAAAGATTTCATTCCCAAAAAAGAAGACCGCTTTTTCCACAAGGGCCAGACAAAGCCCAAGAAAAAGTGTTATAGCTGGATTTATTAACAACTGCAGTTTGACGATTTAAAGCGAGCCTCAGAGTCAGATCGCCTTTGAGGCTCGTTATTGCTTGACAAATTGATTCTACGAGTTTTTTGCTCAACCTGATCAAATCCCTCGTTGAGCAACGGTTTTCCCGTTTCATATTTTGCAATTTTTGGCATAAAAGGTCTTTTCCCAATGACGATAGCGATTGCATCCGACCATGCAGGTCTTGATCTTAAAAACAAGATAAAAGAGCATCTGGAAAAAATTGGCTTGGCAGTAGAAGATTTTGGTACGTTCAAATCCGAATCCGTTGATTATCCGGACTATGGGATTCTTGCTGCACGCGCCGTCGCCCAGCAAAGAGCTGATCTGGGAATTCTGATGTGCGCGTCGGGAATTGGCATGTCCATCATCGCCAATAAAGTACGCGGCATCCGAGCGGCATTGTGTTTGACTGAGAAAATGGCAGAATTAAGCAGACGCCACAACAATGCAAATGTTCTCGCATTGCCGGGAAAACTCATCGACCATTTTGAAGCTCTCAAAATTGTCGATGTCTGGCTAAAAACCCCTTTTGACGGCGGCAGGCATCTGAGACGAATCAATAAAATTCATCAGTTAACTGGCATGTAAATAATTGACTATATTGGAATTATAAATTGCTATTATTTGACATTTTTGGAAATACAGGTTTTGGAGCACGCTCTTTAAATTAAGAGTAATCAGTTGACTTTTCAATTTGTTGAGGAAAACAAATGTCTATGTTAAAAGAAACAGACCCTGAAATTTTTCAAGCGATTCAAAATGAAGTTTCGCGCCAGAACGATAAACTGGAACTTATCGCTTCTGAAAATTTTGTCAGTGCAGCGGTGATGGAAGCGATGGGTCAGGTAATGACAAATAAATATGCCGAAGGCTATCCGGGAAAGCGTTACTACGGCGGCTGCGTTTATGTCGATGTAGCGGAAGAATTAGCGCGCGAAAGGGCCAAACAACTTTTCCAGGCAGAATACGCCAATGTCCAGCCCCATTCCGGTTCGCAAGCGAACATTGCCGCCTATTTTACTTTCGCCAAGCCCGGCGACACCGTGATGGGCATGAATCTGGATCACGGCGGCCATTTGACGCACGGCAGCCCGGTTAATTTTTCCGGCAAATTGTTTCGCATCATCTCCTACGGCGTGGACAAAAAGAGCGGTTACATCGACATGAATCAGGTGGAAGACCTGGCGTTGAAAGAAAAACCACGCCTAATTATCACCGGCGCCAGCGCCTATCCGCGCGAAATTGACTACGCCGCTTTTCGCCAAATTGCCGACCGTGTCGGTGCGAAACTGATCGCCGACATTGCACATCCGGCGGGGTTGATTGCTGCCGGTTTAATTAAAAGCCCGCTTCCCCACTGTCATCTGGTGACGACGACAACGCACAAAACGTTGCGCGGACCGCGCGGCGGCATGATTCTGGTCGGGGAAAATGAAGAAAATGACATGGGAATAAAGACTCCCAAAGGAAAACTCAGAAAAATCGGACAGATTGTCGATTCCAACGTTTTCCCCGGTTTTCAGGGCGGCCCGCTGATGCACGTCATCGCGGCCAAAGCTGTGGCATTCAAGGAAGCGTTACAGCCTGAGTTTAAAGAATATTCGAAACAAGTCATCAAAAACGCCAAAACGCTGGCAAATAAATTAATGGAAATGGATTACAATCTTGTATCCAACGGCACAGATACACACTTGATGCTCATTGATCTGCGCAACAAAGGACTCACCGGAAAACAATCAGAAAAGGCGTTAGAACAGGCGGGAATTACCGTGAATAAAAACATGGTTCCTTTCGACGACCAGAGTCCTTTTGTTACCAGCGGCATTCGAATCGGAACGCCGGCTTTGACCACGCGCGGAATGAAAGAGCCGGAAATGGTTGAAATCGCTGAGATGATCAACGAGGTTTTAATGAACATTGACAGTGAAGCCGTTCACGAAAAGATAAAATCGCGGGTATTCGATCTGTGCCAAAAATTTCCCCTCTACCCAAAATTTGAATAATTTTATGAGGGATTCCTATGCGTTGTCCGTTTTGTGGTCACGAAAATAGCCGTGTAATTGATTCCCGAGCCAAGAACGACGGCAAAATTATTCGCCGCCGACGTGAGTGTCTGGCTTGCCGCAAAAGATTTACAACGAAAGAATACATCGAACAGACGCCGATTCTGGTCATCAAAGCGGACCATCGTCGGGAAGCGTTCAATCGGGAGAAACTAAGGCAGGGCATTCTTGTCGCCTGCGCCAAACGACCGATTTCCATTAAAAAAATCGACGACCTTGTTGAACAAATCGAAAATTCATTGAAAGACAAATCCGTCGATGAAATTTCTTCCCAAGAAATCGGGCTGATGGTCATGGAACGACTGAAAAAAATCGACCATGTGGCTTATGTCCGTTTTGCGTCTGTTTACCGAAAATTTCAAGATAAAGAAGAATTTCTGGAAGAGCTGCAAGGATTAAATTAAGAAGCAAGAGATCAATTTACAGATGGTTAATTGACAAAAACAAGATCGAGGTGTTATGAGGTTAAAGAAGCTTACTTTCAAAGGCGGTGTTCATCCACACGAATACAAGGAACTCGCTGAGGACAAAGCGATTGAAGTGATGCCTGCTCCTGAATTGGTTATTATTCCGGTCCAGCAGCACATCGGTGCGCCGGCGGAGCCAGTAGTCGCTGTAGGCGACGAAGTAAAAATTGGCGATGTCGTTTGTCAGGCCAAGGGTTTTGTTTCCGTTCCGTCGCACGCAACCGTTTCCGGAACGGTAAAAGCAATCGATCCACGTCCTCATCCTGTCGGCGGAAAAGTTTTGTCCATCATCATCGAAAATGACGGCAAAGACGAATGGTCTCCGGACATTGCTTTTGACGAAAATTACGCGGAACTGGACGCGGACGAAATGAAAAAACGCATTTTGAACGCCGGTCTGGCAGGCATGGGCGGCGCAACTTTTCCCAGCCATGTCAAATTATCACCGCCGGCGGACAAACCGATTGATACTTTTATTTTGAACGGCGCCGAGTGCGAACCCTATCTTACGGCAGACCATCGCTTAATGCTGGAAAAAACGCGCGACATTTTGGAAGGCGTCAAAATTATTATGAAAATTCTTGGCTGTAAAAATGGCTACATCGCCATCGAAAACAATAAGCCAGATGCTGTCCGTGCCATGCGTCAGGCAGTGAAAGAAATGAAAATGGATGCGGAAGTCGTTTCTCTGCCTGTAAAATACCCGCAAGGCGCTGAAAAACAATTAATTAAAGCTATTACTAACCGCAAAGTCCCGGCTGGCGGTCTGCCGATGGATGTGGGCTGTCTGGTCCACAATGTCGGCACCGCCAAAGCAATTTTCGATGCGGTTTCTTCCAAAAAACCATTAATCGAGCGCGTGGTCACGGTGACCGGTTTGGGAATCAACGAGCCAAAAAATGTGCTCGCCCGTATCGGCACGCCGTTTCAGAATTTGATCGATTTCTGCGGTGGTTTGAAAGAAAATACCATCAAAATCGTCAACGGCGGACCCATGATGGGAATTGCGCAGTACACGCTGGAAGTGCCTGTGATTAAGGGCACGTCCGGAATTCTGGCGCTCACCGAAAAAGAGACGGCGCTCCGCGATCCGGATCCCTGTATTCGCTGCGCCCGTTGCGTGGATGTGTGTCCGATGAATTTGTTGCCCAATGAGATGGCGCGTCAGATAGAATACGACAATTTCGAAGAAGCGCACAAGTTAGGAGTGCTGGACTGTATCGAATGCGGATCGTGCTCATTTGTTTGTCCGTCGCGAATTCGCCACGTCCATTTATTCAAATACGCTAAATTGGAAATTACAAAATCGCTCAAAGCGCGGGCTTAAAATTTTTCTCTCTTTTATTTTTTAATTTATCAGGAATAGGCTCAAAGCAAATGTTGAAAAATTGACGTCAATTCTTTACTAACTGAACGACTTGCAGGGAAAGAAACAAATGGAAAATCGATTACTAGTTTCAGCCTCGCCGCACATTGCTCATAAGGATTCTGTGCAGAAAATTATGTTCGGCGTTGTCATCGCGTTGCTGCCGGCCGCAATTGGCGGAGTGTATTTTTTTGGAGCGCAGGCGGCATGGACCATTGTTCTGGCGATTCTCTCGGCAATGATTACCGAAGCGCTCATTGAAAAATTGACAAAAAAACCGATCACCATAGCTGACGGCAGCGCAATCGTCACCGGAATTTTGTTAGCGTTCAATGTGCCGCCGGAAGTGCCGTGGTGGATTCCTGTGATTGGCTCCGCTTTTGCTATTGCCATTGGCAAAATCCCCTTTGGCGGATTAGGCTACAATCCGATGAATCCGGCTTTGTTAGGTCGCGCTTTTTTGCTTGCTTCCTGGCCATCGCACATGACTATTTTCAAAGTCGCGCCGCGAGGCGGAAGCCTTTCCGGAATAAACCCACATGCGATTGTAAACTACGGCCTCGATGCAATTACCTCTGCCACGCCGCTGAATGTCTTCAAAACGCAGCGCGGCATTTTGTCCGAGTGGCGTGACGTCCTCAAAAGCGGAATTGAAAATCCGGTTTTGCAAGCAAAAGCGAATCTCGCAAATAATGCTATTTCACAGCTCTCGGACTCTTACGCAAATCTCTTCTGGGGAAAAGTCGGCGGCTGTATCGGAGAAACATCCGTATTTTTGCTGCTTATCGGCGCGCTGTATTTGATCTACAAACGCTACATCGGCTTGCGAATTCCTTTGACCTACATCGGAACTGTCGCGCTGTTGACGTGGATTTTTGCCGGCACTGAGGGATTTTTTAGCGGCGATCCGCTGTTTCAAGTATTGTCAGGAGGACTGATTTTGGGCGCCTTTTTTATGGCGACGGACATGGTCACTTCGCCGGTGACGCCTAAGGGGCGCGTCTGGTTCGGATTTGGCTGCGGTGTGATCACTGTCATCATTCGTCTCGTCGGCGGCTATCCCGAGGGCGTCTCTTACTCCATTTTATTAATGAACTTAACCGTGCCTTTGCTTGATCGATACACAAAACCGAAAACATTTGGAAAGGTGGAGCAAAAATGAAGGAAATTTATAAATTAGGCGGAATTTTGTTGCTGGTAACAGTGCTTGCCAGCGCCGCTCTGTCCATGGTTAATAAAATAACTAAACCGAAAATCGAAGAGCAAAAACGGCTTGTAATCGAACGTGCGCTAATCGCCGCTCTTCCCACAGCAGACCCCAAAGCTATCGAGAAAGTGACGGAAAACGATGAGCTTCTTTATTACATCGGTTACCCTTCACAGGAGAAAAAGGAAATTGCCGGCTACGCTTTTATTGCCAAAAAATCCGGCTATTCCAGCGTGATCGAAACCATGGTCGGCGTGGACACAACAGGCAAAATCATCGGCATCAAAATAATGGAACAACAGGAAACGCCAGGGCTGGGCACGAAAATCGAACAAGTCAAATATGGAGAAAGCTCTCCCTGGTTTCAAATTCAGTTCCTTAATCGTTACGCTGATGAGTTAGCCGTGGACAAAGACAACGGTCCGATAAAATCAATAACCGGCGCGACTATTTCATCGCGCGCCGTTACAAATTCCATCAAAGAAGGACTGAAACAATTAGAGAAACGTCTCGGTGGTTTCAAGACAAAAAAGAATACAACACAAACCGAACAAGTAAGTTAGCAAGAGGGTCATTAAATTATGTCGATGATAAAAGAATTCACAAAAGGGTTTTACAAACAAAATCCGGTTTTCAAATTAGTGCTGGGATTGTGCCCCACGCTGGCAGTCTCCAATTCCGTGCAGAACGCCATCGGAATGGGCGTTGCCGTGACATTTGTGCTGATGATGTCGAACGTCATCGTTTCCCTCATCCGCAAAGGTGTGCCCAAGAAAATTCGCATTCCTATTTACATCGTCGTCATTGCCACCTTTGTTACCATTGTCGATTTATTCATGGCTGGTTTTGCGCCGGCATTGCATAAATCGCTGGGCATTTTTGTTCCCCTCATTGTTGTCAACTGTATTATTTTAGGACGAGCCGAAGCATTCGCCGGCAAAAATCCGGTTTTCTACTCATTCCTTGACGGACTGGGAATGGGACTGGGCTTTACCTTTGCCCTGACATTAATTTCTATTGTCAGAGAAATTCTGGGGAATGGAAGTCTTTGGGGAATTCCACTCATGCCGCACAGCTTCGAGCCGGTGCTGCTGCTCATTCTGCCGCCCGGCGCCTTTCTGACTTTGGGCTTGTTTTTGGGATTTTTTAACTGGTTAGACGCGAAACGAAACGCTTGAAATAAGCTTTCTTTTGGAGGATAAAATGGATTTTAATCATTTGTTTGTCATCACCATTTCCGCAATTTTCATCAACAACTTCGTGCTCAACAGATTCCTTGGCATCTGCCCTTACATCGGCGTGTCCAAAAATATGGACTCGGCAGTCGGCATGGGCATGGCCGTGACTTTCGTCATGACGCTGGCGTCGATGGTGACGTGGCTGATCTACGCTTTCATGCTCAAGCCCACCACTGCAAATATTTTCTATTTAATTTTTTCAGCCAAGGAGCCGCCGGATTTAACCTACCTGAAAACAATCGCCTTCATTCTGGTAATCGCATCCCTGGTGCAATTTGTGGAAATGGTCGTGCAAAAAGCCAGCCCCACGCTGTACAAATCGCTGGGAATTTATTTGCCTTTGATTACCACCAACTGCGCAATTTTGGGCGTGGCGTTTTTGAACCTGGACGAAAATTTCAACTTCATCGAAAGTATCGTGTACGGCTTCACTGCCGGAATCGGTTTTACATTGGCGTTAGTCTTGATGGCCGGGATTCGCGAACGGCTCGATTTAGCGCCCATTCCCAAAGCGCTGCGCGGCGTTCCCATTGCTTTTTTAATGGCCGGCTTGATGTCTATTGCGTTTTTGGGTTTTTCCGGGTTGAAACTGTAAATTAGAACAAGAGTCCTCCCACACTTTTTTTGACTAATCTATTCATTAATTTTTGCTTTGCCAGAGCCGAATTCCTCATTGGGATTCGGTTTTTTTTTGGCATAACATTTGCGCAAGAAAGAATTGAATCAGGTAAAGATTGAAGACAATCTTCCCAAACTAAAACGAGCACTTGTTTTCTTTTTTAGGCAGCAATATATCCGATTGTTTATTATGAGGTTATTGTGCCACAATTCAGAAAATTTTCTTCATTTGATTATACGAAATTTTTTTGAAAATAAAAACAAGCTTTCATTTGATATTAGAAATGAAAAACGCCAAGCACAAAATTTTCAAAATGAAATACTTGTAAAAATTTTTCAGAAAAATTACAACGAGCAGTTAGATAGTTCTTTCCTGCAAAAAGAACAAGGACGGTAAGATCGAATCGGCTACCGCCTGAATTTTCGCTGGAAAAAGCACAATCACTGGCAATGAAATTAGTGCATTCATTGGTTACAATCAATTGGAAGGCTCTATTGACATTAAAAAAAAAGCGGGACTCTCATCAACATCCTGTTTAGCAAATGATAAATTTCCTGATTCTTTGCTTTTGCTGTAAAAAATTGAGAGAAAGAAAGCAGTTCCGAAACAAGCACTGGAGACCACTAATCAATAACAACATAGAAAGTGCAGCCTATGGACGCACCGCGAATACTTGTCGTCGAAGACGAGGCAATCATTGCTTTGGAAATTCATCTGATTTTGGAATCCCAGGGTTTTTCGGTACTTTCTACCGCAACTTCCGGGCAACAAGCTGTGAATCTGGCAGCCAAAAAACTGCCCGATCTGGTATTGATGGACGTCAGGATCAAAGGAGAATTTGACGGTATTAAAGCGGCGGAAAAGATCAGACAGGCGAGAAAAATTCCCGTCATTTTTCTCACGGGGAATACGGATTTGATTTCGGAAAAACAGCTCCAACAAACAAAACCAGCGGCGGTACTCAGCAAGCCGGTTGCCGAATGGGAGCTTTTGGACGCTATTGAATCCGCTCTGAACTCTAACAACGGAAAAAGCTGACTAAAGAAACAATTTTTAATCCGCTTGGGATTAAAAGCACGAGGCACAAAATGATTTCGCCAAAGATTCTCATAATCGATGAGGAATCAATCATTGCGCTGGAGATAAAAGCGAATTTGGAATCATTCGGATTCAAGCGCATCCAAATTGTCAGAAACAGCAACCAGGCATTGGAAAAAATAAAGCATTATCAACCCGATTTGGTACTGACGGAAATTTTCTTTTCCAGTGGATTGGACGGCATCGATATCGTCAAGTCGATTCGAAAACAATTCCCCATCGATGTTATTTTTGTGACTGGTCTGACATTTATGACCGATGACCCACAAGTCAAAAAAATCAAACCGTTGGCGTTAGTCGCCAAACCATTTGTTATTGACGAATTGATCGAAATCATTCAGTCAAAATACCCAGTGACGAAACCCTAGCCGGAGCAAGGAGCTATTTATGGATATTTTCAATAAAATTGCCCAGACATCGTTAGTACTCTCCATCGCCACTATCTGGATTCATGTGGCAGTACAAATTATTAAATTCGGCAAAGAATTTGGGGCGCATCTTTTTGCGTGGACGCCGTTGACTATTTTGACGCTTGCGTTTGCCGGACTTTCTTTCTTTTTCTGGATTGTGGCAATCATTTACCATATCTGGAAATAAGAATAATGGCGGCGAATTAATTTTCTCACATTGGTCGCTCAATCTCCGCAATGCCCGCCTTCTTTTTTTTTCAAAGAAACTAAAACCCCGCTGTGAGCGTTAAATATGTCTTGATTTTTAGCGTGATTTTTTGTACTTTGGAAGCCTTTACAACAGCGTTTCTCTCAATTTCAAATATCTCACGAACGAATGACTGGAAAAAATGGACGAAGAAAAAGAAAAAATTGAAAATCAAGAGAATTCTGCGTCAGAGGGATCGAATGATTCGTCCGATGAAAAAGTGATGCCTTTTCTTGATCATTTGGAAGAATTGCGGCAAAGATTGTTGAAAAGTCTCCTGTCCGTCATTCTTCTCAGCATCGGCAGTTACTTTGTGTCCCATGAAATCATGCAAATCTTGCTCCATCCTTATCCGCGAAATGAAAAGCTCATCTTTCTCGCTCCGACTGAAGGCTTTATCGTTCATATTAAAATCGCGCTTTTCGCCGGCATCCTTTTGAGCCTTCCGGTAATTTTCTACCAGCTCTGGCAATTTGTCTCGCCCGGTCTTTACAAAAAAGAAAAAAAATACATTCCGGTTTTCGTATTTGTGTCTGTCTTTTTCTTCGCTGTCGGCGCTTTATTTTGCTATTTTATCATCATCCCCTACGGATTGAATTTCCTTTTGTCATTCGGCAGCGACCAATTGCAGCCGACGATTAGAATTCAGGATTATTTAAAATTTGTCACCCTGCTCATTATCGTTTTCGGAACAATATTCGAGCTGCCCCTTTTAGCCTATTTTCTGACCAGATTGGGGATTCTCACTCCTGATTTTCTGCGCAGCAAACGTCGCTACGGTATCGTGCTGATTTTCTTTGTCGCAGCGATTCTGACGCCGCCCGATGTTTTTACTCAAGTATGTCTGGCTTTACCCCTGATTTTGCTTTACGAAATTAGTATCTGGGTTTCAAAATTTGTTTACCGCAAGCAGGAAAAAGAAAAAGATGATGATGCCTGAGCAATATCGCCAAATGTCCACCGATGAGTTGAGCCAACGCATTCTTGCTGTCAAAACGAAATTGGGGAAAAAACTAACCATCTTGGGTCACCACTACCAGCGCGACGAAGTGCTGCGGTTTGCCGATTTCAAGGGAGATTCTTTTGGTTTAAGTAAACTAGCGGCAGAACAGAAAGAGGCAAAATACATCGTTTTTTGCGGTGTTCATTTTATGGCTGAAGCCGCCGATATTTTGACTGCAAGGCACCAAATTGTGCACATTCCGGAACTGTCCGCCGGCTGTCCGCTGGCCGATTTTGCAGATTCCGTCACTGTTTCCGAAGCATGGGCAGAAATTAAACAAGCAGCGCCCGAGACCACCATCACGCCGATCACTTACATTAATTCGGCTGCCGCATTAAAGGCTTTCTGCGGTAGGAATGGCGGGACAGTGTGCACCTCGTCCAATGCCAGGCAAATTTTGACCTGGGCGCTCAACAATTCGGACAAAGTTTTCTTTTTCCCGGATCAGTTTCTCGGTGCAAATACGGCCAATAAATTAGGCATTTCAGCGGAGCAAAAAATCCTCTGGGACAGCACACTCCCCTTGGGCGGGAACACGCCGGAGCAGATAAAAAATGCAAAAGTCATCCTGTGGAAAGGCTACTGCCACGTCCACGCCTGGTTTAAAAGCGAACACATCGAGGTTTTTCGCCAGAAATTTCCCGACGGAAAAGTCATTGTTCATCCAGAGTGCCCGGAAGGAGTCGTAAACGCTGCGGATGCGGACGGATCGACTTCTCAGATTATTTCTTACGTGAAAAATGCGCCGCCAGGAACAACGATTGCCATTGGCACGGAAATCAATTTGGTGCATCGACTGAGCACAGAATCGACGGACAAAACCGTTTTTCCGCTGGCTCGTTCTCTTTGTCCGAACATGTACAAAATCAATTTGCACAATCTTTGTTTTACGCTGGAAAATCTTGGCAAAGAAAACATCGTTCGTGTACCGGCGGACATTGCCCGTGATGCGTCGCTGGCTTTGGAAAGAATGCTCACGTTAAGCTGATACTTTCCTTTAAAAAACCAAAACCGTAAATTTTTATTCGAGGAAATTCGCATGCTTACGCGTCAACGAGTGGATTTTTCTGGAAACAGAATCGACCTTCACATTCATTCCAATCATTCGGATGGCAATCTGAGCGTTGACAAAATATTTGCTCATGCGCAGAAAATGAAACTCAAAGCCATCAGTATCACTGACCACGACAATATCTCTGCGCTCCCCGCTGCAAATAAGTTGAGCCAGAAAAAAGGCATCGAATTCGTTAATGGCATAGAAATTTCGGCTCGCGGCAATAAGCAAGACATGCATTTACTGGGCTATCTTTTTAATTATAACGATAAATCGCTGATCGATTATATTGAATTTTTTAAAAATGAACGCACCAAGCGCGCTAAGAAAATCATCAAAAATTTTAATAATCTCGGATTTGATTTGACGTTTGAAGATGTGCTCAAAGCTGCAGGCAAAAATGCGTCTATCGGCAGACCTCATATCGCCTATGCGCTCATTAACAAAGGACTGGCAACTTCTTTCCAGGAAATTTTTCGCCATTTTCTCGGCGATGGCTGTTCTTGCTGGGTGCCAAAATTCAAAATCACACCCCAAGATGCTATTAGTTTGATCAAGAGCGCTCACGGAATTTGCGTGCTGGCGCATCCGGACAGGGAAATTTCAGACGAGGAAATTTGTTCTTTAGCCAAAGTCGGGCTGGATGGTATTGAAACGCTACACCCCAAACACACGCAGGAAGAAGTCGATCATTTTCGGCAGATCGCTCGCGAAAAAAATTTACTGGAAAGCGGCGGTTCCGACTGCCACGCTGCGCCGGGGAATGGCGTGCACATTGGACAGTTGAATGTGCCTTATCATTTTCTGGAAAAAATGAAAGAACGTGCGGGCGTGTAAACGGTTGTTAGCGATGAGCATGGAAAAATATCAAATCGCCGTCCTGCACAAGATAGTCTTTGCCGTGCACTCCCATCAGACCGCGTTGCCGGACTTCTCTTTCCGAATCCAGACGAGCCAGATCAGCATATTTGATCACTTCCGCCTTGATGAACCCTTTTTCAAAATCCGTGTGCACTTTTCCCGCCGCCCGATGCACAGGTGTGGCTTGAGGAACGGTCCAGGCATGGGCTTCATTTTCGTTTGCCGTAAAAAATGTATTCAAATGCAAAACCTCGTACCCGGCGCGAACCACAGCATTCAAACTCAACTCGTCTATCCCCCATTCTTTTAAAAAGATCGCTTGACTTTCTGTATCTAATTGGCTGATCTCTTCCTGAATTTTGCCGCAAATGGCGACAAACGGTTCCCTCTGAGTTTCGGCGAAAGATTTGAGCTGCTGAGCATAATCATTATTTTGTAGGTGCGATTCGTCCACATTCGCAATGTAGATTGCCGGCTTGAGCGTGAGCAGATTCATTTCACGGATTAAATCGCGCTCTTTTTCATTCAGCTCCATTTTTTTCAGCGGAATTCCCCGGGACAAGTGATCTTGAATTTTTGTCAAAATCGCCAGTTCTTCTTTGAGCTTTGCGTCCCCGCTTTTGACTGCATGTTGCAATCGACTAACCCGTCGTTCGACAATTTCCAAATCTTTGAGAATGAGCTCTGTGATCACGACTTCCAGATCGAGAATCGGGTCGAGGTTTTCGGAAGTGTGAGCCACATTTTTATCTTCAAAACAACGGACGACATGAGCGACCGCATCGACAGCCTGAATATGATTTAAAAATTGATTTCCCAGACCCTCTCCCTGACTGGCGCCTTTCACCAGCCCGGCGATATCGATAAATTCGAGCGTTGTCGGCACTGACTTTTCTGAACCGATGATTTCGGCAATTTTCTCCAGCCGCTCGTCGTGAAGGGGAACGACTCCGATATTAGGATCGATGGTACAGAAGGGATAATTTGAAGACGCCACTTGCTGCGCGGTCAGGGCATTGAAAATTGTCGATTTTCCGACATTGGGCAAGCCGACAAGTCCGCACTTGAAGCCCATAATTTTCCCCTTTTCTTTTTTTAGCCGCGAAGGCTCAAAGTGTTATTAAATATTCTGAGCTTGTTAGTCAAATCACTCAAAAGTGCCCCCTGAATATTTACCTGTTTAATGCCTCAAAAAAACTTGAAAACTTCCTTTTTTTCTGTTGAATCGCTGAGATTCTAAGGCAGAATATTTTTCTCCAATAAAATCTTCCGCTTTAAAATTGCAGCATTTTCAGTTCCAATTGCTCTTCTTTAGTGAACAGTAAACGATAAGCCAGATACAAAATTGTCAAACAGGAAACTGTTACCGACGCCGCCAACATATACATAATTATAATTTGATAGCGCACAGATTGTTCCGGCGCCACGCCGCCAATGATCTGGCCGGTCATCATTCCTGGCAATTGCACAAGCCCGACGACCATCATGGCGTTGATAGTCGGCATCATTGCCGCGCGTGCGGCTTCCCGGATAAGCGGCGAAACTGCGCGCAAAGGAGAAGCGCCCAGCGCGAGCGCGGCTTCGATTTCGTAACGCCGGCTGCGCGCTTCGCTAAATAAACGATCTATTGCCAGAGCCGCAGCATTCATGGCATTACCCAGCATCATGCCGCTGATTGGAATCAGGTACTGCGGTTCAAACCACGGTTTTACGCGCAAAATCAATATTTGCAGCGTCGCCATGGAGACAAATGCGCCTGACAGAATGGCAAATGTGACCAGCGGAAAAAGATAGGGAATCTCAAATTTCTGCCGTTTGACAGCATTTCTCCCGGCGACAATTGACATCAGAATAATCATCAGCAAAACAGCGCGCCAATCGCGCAGACCAAAAATATATTTCAAAACGTAACCGATGGCAATGAGCTGGACAAAAGTGCGCACCGTGCCGATGAAAATTTCTTTTTCGATCCCCAGCCTGGCTTTGAAGGAAATGATAATGGGAATGAGTATCAAAATAAAAGCGATGAGTAGATCAAAATAACTCAGATTCACGTATTCCATCACATCTCTCCGCGAATAAAATTTTGCGCGATTTCGGTATGCGGCTGCTGAAAAAATTGCCTGGTCTCCCCTGTCTCCACAACTTTGCCGCCCACCAGCAGACAGACACTATCGGCGATTCTTTTTGCATGTTCCATGATGTGCGTCACCATGATGATACAAATTCCTAATTCCTGATTGATGGAACGGATTAAATCCAGCAAATTATTTGCAGCCGTCGGGTCAAGCGCCGAAGTGGGTTCATCCAGGAGCAAAATCCGCGGCTCGTTCGCCAGGGCTCTGGCAAAAGAAATCCGCTGCTGTTGCCCCACGGACAAATTTTCCACATTCCGATTGGGATTCAATTCTTTCAATCCGACTTTTTCAAGCAGATTTTTCACATCGGTTTCGGAAAATTTTCGTTTGAAAAGCGCGGGGCCGTAAGCCACATTATCGGTGATTGTTCCGCGAAACAAAGCCGGCGTCTGAAACACCATGCCAATTTGTTTGCGCAACTCGCGCGGCGGAATTTCCGCGATGTCCTGATCTTCTATTAATATTTTCCCTTTTGTCGGCGAGTCAAGTTTGTTGACCATTCGCAAAAGAGTCGTTTTCCCGCTGCCGGAGGGCCCGATGACGGTGTGAATTTTAGCGCCCAAAAAATCAACGCTCACATCGCTGAGAATATCAATCCTGCGCAGTTCATTTTCTTCATCAGGAATCTGAATCTGCTTGAAAACATGCGCAACAGTCAATTTCATTGGAATTTGCGGTTCCTCCCCTTTGGAAATTCCCTCGGAAAAATCGGCGGTGAATTTCTGGTCTTCGTTAGTGCAAATCAAATTTTAGAGTTGTATTTTTTGTACTCGCGATCAGTAAACATTTCATCGCTGAAATTGCCAGCCGTTGATCTCAACCTGCTCTCAAAAATCAGGAATTCTTCTTCCCTTGTTTCGACCTGCCTGAATTCAATTTTTCCGCCATCTCTTCTAATCTTTCGTCCACTGCACGGAAAACAGTTCCCGCCGGAAATTTCCCGTTTTTGCCACGGCGGCCGGCTTTTTTGCCTGTTAAAATTTCAATCCCTTCCTGCACAGTAGCGACCGCGTAAATATGAAATTTCCCCTCTTTCACAGCATCGATGACGCGATCATGGAGCACTAAATTGGCTAAATTGGATTTTGGAATCAAAACTCCCTGTTCGCCAGTCAATCCATGCGCAGCGCACACATCGAAAAAACCTTCAATTTTGTATTTGGCGCCGCCAATGGGCTGAATCTCACCCATCTGATTCACAGAGCCGGTGACAGCAAAGGACTGATTAATTGGAATTTCAGACAAGCTGGAAAGCAGCGCGTACAATTCCGCCGATGAAGCGCTGTCGCCATCCACCGTGGAGTAGACTTGTTCAAACGTAATACTTGCCGAAATGGAGATTTTTTTGTCAGCGCCAAACATGCCTTGCAAAAAACCGGACAAAATCAACACGCCTTTATTGTGCAGGGGACCGCTCATTTTCACTTCCCGGTCGATGGCAAGAACGCCGTCCTGACCCAGAGAAACTCTCGCTGTGATGCGCGTGGGTTTCCCCATGGTGTAATCGCCCAAATCCAGGACAGTCAATCCATTGACTTCACCCACGCGGTAGCCGCTCACGTTCAAATATAATGTTTTTTCGCGGAACATCTCCTGAATTAATTCTTCGTATTTATTGTGCCGAAATCTGCTTGCAGCGAGCGCTTCCCGAACATCTTCGCCGGTGATCGTGCGATGCTGATTTTTTTGCGCGAAATAATTTGCTTCGACCAACACATCGCGAACATAATTAAATCGCGTGGTCAATTTTTTCTGGTCTTCTGCGATTTCCACACCATATTCCACAACGCGGCTCATTGCATCTGGCGAAAGCGGCAGCAAATTTTCTTTTTGACACTGACCCGCACAATAACGAGCATAATTCAAAATATTCCTTTTGTTCAAGGGCATGGTGACGCTAAAATCCGCCTTCACTTTGAACAATTTACTGAAATCACTGTCATAGCTGAGCAGCGTGTAATAAATTCCGGAACTGCCGATGAGAATAATTTTAATATCCAGGGGAATTGGCTCCGGCTCCAGCGTTCTGACGCTCAAATGAGAGGATTCCTCACTGAGATCGGTGATTTCAGCGCACTGGTTTTTCAGCGAGCGTTTCAACGCCTGCCACGCCAACGCTGAACGGAAAAGTTGTTCCGCGTCGATGATGAGAAATCCGCCATTTGCCCGTTGCAACGAACCCGATTTAACTTTTGTAAAATCAGTCAGTAAAAGCCCTTTTCGCGGAACGCGGTCAATGCGGCCAATGAGATTGTTGTAAGTCGGATTCGTTTCCACAATTACTGGCGCGCCTTTTGTTTCGCTGTTGTCCACAAAAACATTCACCCGATAGCGGTGAAGCTGCAATCCTTTGATCCAACTGTGGTCGATGGATTCCTCCGCCTCTTCTTCTTCCGGCGCCTCGGAAAACATCCCGGCCGCTGTATTGAGCAAATCTTCTTCTGCTTCTTCCAGATATTCTACGACCTTCGGATATTTTTCGAACTGCTCACTGATTTTCGCAATCGGGTTGTCGATCGCCAGCCGCAGGATTTCTTTGAGATGTTTTTCCAATTTCTCCTGCATTTCCTGTTCTAAATTGCGGATGCTTTTCAGACCGTCATTCAATTCTTCCTGCAATCGGGCGCCGACCTCCTGCAATTTCTCGCGCTGCTCCTCCGGCAAAGCATCTATTTGCTCAACTGTCAGCGGTTTTCCGTCGAGAACAGGCAGCAGCACCAGGCCGGAAGCAATTTTTCGCAGACTGAAACCTTTTTTGTGCGCTTTTTCGGTCAAACCATTCAGCAAATTTTGTTGCTGAATTTGCAACTGCTCCATGATGGATTTTTTTTGCCGTTGAAATTCCTCAGAATTCAGCGCCGCCGGCACATCGCGAGCCAGCTTGACAATGAGCCCGTTCATCGCTTTTGCCAATTTTCTGCCATCTCCCGGCGCAAGCTTCAGCGCAACAGGCCTGTCCCCATTTTGAAAATTGTAAACGTAACACCAGTCAGGCGGCACAGCCAATTTTTTCGCTCTTTTTTGCACCGCATCTCTGATGGTGGATGTCCTTCCGGCTCCGGTCGGACCAACGGCAAAAATGTTGTAGCCTAAATTTTTAATCTGAACGCCGAAATCGACCGCAGTTACCGCGCGATCTTGACCAATAATTTCAGACAGCGGCTCTAACTCGTCAGTGGTTTTAAATTTGAATTGTTTCGGATCATAAAAATAACGAAGCTTATTGGGGGGCACTTCCTTTGATCGGGAGGACATTGGCTTGGTCTCCTAAAAATTGGCAAAAAAACGCCATTCCAAAAACGATGATAGGAGCCTCGGGAGAGCTCCTACCGCAACTTTTTAAATTTCAATGAGTTGGTTAACTAAAAAAATCTGCATTTTTTTCAATAAATTCCTTTTGATCCGGCGCCAGTTCTTCTTCCGCATAAATTGCGTCCGTTGGACACGCGTCGACGCAGGTTCCGCAATCGATACATTCTTCCGGATTAATGTAATACTGATCCTCGCCTTCGCTGATGCATTCGGTCGGACATATTTCCGCGCAACTTCCGCACATCGTACACAGGTCAACGATTACATGAGCCACTTCTTTCCTCCATGATTTTGTCATCCAACGTGTTGGCATTTTTCAAAATAAAATTGAAGTGGCAATTATACAAAATATTCACAAAAAAATCAAGTGAAATTACATGAAATTTTTTAGTAAATTTTTTTTGAAATGCCCCCTTTAACAGCTCTTCAACTGGGAGACGGATAACTCATTTCAGCCGATTCTGACAATTGAAATCCCAAAGCCGCGTGATAAGAACTGCGCACCAGAGGGCCCGCTTCGACGCGGACGAAGCCCATTTCCTCTCCCTGCTTTTCCAAATTGGCGAACTCAGCCGGTGTTACATAGCGCGCAATGGGCAAATGTTCGGCAGAAGGTTGGAGATATTGACCAATAGTCAAAAAATCGCAACCCACCCGACGCAATTGCGACATCGCTCCCAAAACTTCGCGCAATTCTTCGCCCAGTCCGACCATGAGCCCGGATTTTGTAAGCAGCCCGTTTTCTTTGGCAAGTTTCAGCACAGTCAATGAACGCTGAAAATCTGCGCCGGGCCGGACCTGGCGGTAAAGCGAGGGCACGGTTTCCAAATTATGATTCAAAACATCAGGCGCGGCGTCGAAGACGATATTCAGAGCTTCAATTTTGCCTTGCAAATCCGGAATCAAAACTTCTACCCGGCAATCCGGCGACAATTTTTTGATTTCCCGAATCGTTTCAGCAAAATGTGCAGCGCCGCCGTCGGGCAAATCGTCGCGCGTCACAGAGGTGATTACCGCGTAATTCAAGTTGAGTGTTTTCACTGCCGCAGCGACGCGTTTCGGCTCGTCCGGGTCGACCGGCGCCGGCGCTCCGGATTGAATATTACAAAAGCGGCAGTTTCGCGTACAGCGGTCACCCAAAATCATGAAAGTCGCGGTGCCGTTGCCCCAGCACTCACCGATATTCGGACAGTGCGCGCTCTGGCAGACTGTGTGCAAATGATTGCTCTGAACCAATTTTCGCACATTCTGAAATGATCTTCCGGCCGGAAGCGGAACCTTCATCCACCGCGGATGTCTTTTCTCGCGAATTCGCATGAAATCCTTTCTGAAATTTTCCGACAAAATTAAACGTGAATTGCCTCGCCGAACGCCGCAGCAGCCGCTTCCATGATGGACTCCGAAAGCGTCGGATGCGCGTGAACCGTGTTAATCAAATCGTGTCCCGCAACGCCGAGAGATTTTATAACGGATAATTCGCCGATGAGTTCCGTGGCTTCGGCGTGAATGACGTGCGCGCCCAATAACTTTTCTGTCTTTTTATCGTAAATCAATTTGACCATTCCCTCGCTCTCGCCGGCTGCCAGCGACCTGCCATTTGCCACGAACGGGAAACGCCCGATTTTCACCGCAAAACCTTTTTCCGCTGCTGCTTTTTCGGTCAAACCGATGCTGGCGATCTGTGGCTGGCAATAAGTACAACCGGGAATCGCGTCGTAATTCACCGCAGCGACATCTTTTCCCGCCATTTTTTCAACGGCGCGGATGCCTTCGGCTGAAGCCACGTGCGCCAGCCACGGCGGCCCCACCACGTCGCCGATGGCGTAAATCGACTCCACATTCGTGCGGTAAAATTCATCCACCGGGATAAAACTGCGTTCCGTTTTCACGCCCACATCTTCGAGCCCAATATTTTCAACATTTCCCTGCACGCCGATTGCCATCAGCGCCATCTCCGCCCGCAATTCCACAATTTCTCCGTTTTTCTCAATGGAAACAACCACGTCGTCAGCACCCACTTTGACATTTTTCACCAGGGATTCCGTGAAAATTTTCACCTTCTGTTTTTTGAAAGAACGTTCCAACTGCTGAGAGATTTCCTCGTCTTCCACCGGCAGAAGATGCGGCAGCATCTCCACTAATGCCACCTGACAACCCAGCGTCTGGTAAAAATACGCGAACTCCACGCCGATGGCGCCGGCGCCGATGACGATGAGCGACGCCGGCAGATTTTCCAGCGACATGGCTTCGCGGCTGGTGATGATTTTCTGGTGATCGATTTCAATGCCCGGAATGGACCGCGGTCTGGCGCCAGTGGCAATTAAAACTTTCGCTCCTGTCAATTCCGCGATTTGTTCATCGTCTTTCACGACAGCAACTGTCTTTGCGTCAATCAATTTCGCGCTGCCGACAAACGTCATAATGTTATTTTTTTTGAATAAAAAAGCCACTCCTTTCGACATGCGCGAAGCAATCTGCCGGCTACGCCTAATGATCGCCGAAAAATCAAAATCGATATTTTCCGCCTTCAAACCAAATTTGTTAGCTGATTTCATCGACGAGTACAATTCTGCACTCTTCAGCAACGCCTTTGTCGGAATGCATCCCCAATTCAGGCAGATGCCGCCTAAGTGTTCCTTTTCCACAACCGCAACTTTCATCCCTAATTGCGACGCACGAATCGCGGCCACATAGCCGCCAGGGCCGGCGCCAACAACAACCAAATCGAAAGCCATTTTCTCCACAAATCACCCCTTTTGTTTATTTTTTTACAAAATACATCAATAAAATCATCTTTCAGCAGATTAGCTGACTATTTCCTTAAACCTTTTAAAATTCGCAAATTTTCTCTGTCGCTATTAGGCCCGCCGGGCAATTCAATAATCTTCGGCACCTGCCCCAGACGCTGATCGTTCATGATAAAAGCGAAGGCTTGCAGTCCGATTTCTCCTTTTCCGATGAGTTCGTGCCGATCCACGTGCGAGCCGAATCCAGTTTTTGAATCGTTGACATGAATTGCCGCAAGTTTGTTCAGTCCGATGATGCGATCAAAATCAGCCATCATTTTCTCGTACTGCTCCCGCCTGCGAAAATCATAGCCAGCCGCAAAAATGTGGCACGTATCCAGACAAACGCCGAGCCGCTCCGGCTGCGTGGTTCCGCTGATCATTTCAGCCAATTGCTCGAAACTGTGCCCCAGCGAAGTGCCCTGACCGGCGGTCGTTTCCAACAAAATTTTTGTTTTGTGATCTGGTCTCTCCGCCAGAATGAGATTCAACTGCTCGGTCACGCGCTTCATGCCGGATTTTTCCCCTGCGCCTTTATGAGCGCCCGGATGAAAAATGTAGCCGTCCAATTTCAGTCGCTCGGCGCGGTCGAGCTCTAAAATAAAAGATTCCCTCGATTTTTGCAATTGATTTTTGTCGGGCGAAGCCAGATTAATTAAATAACTGCTGTGCGCCACAACGCTGCGAATGTCGGTATTTTTCAGTGATTCGAAATACTGCCCGACCTCGTCATCGGAAAGCGGCGGTGATGTCCACTGGCGCTGATTTCTGGTGAAAATTTGAATTGCAGTACAGCCGATCTCCTGGCCTCTCTGCGGCGCCAAATGCACGCCGGCGGCGACGGAAACGTGAGCGCCGAGTAAAATATTCTCGTCTTTATTCAATTGAAAATTCAGGCTCCTGATTTTGTTTGATTTCAAGTATTGAATTTAATACATTTTTTTGAAATTTCAAAGAATTAATTCGGAAAAAACTGCAAGATTTTCTTTCAAAAACAAAAAAGCCACCATCGAAATTTGAAATTCGCTAGTGGCTTTTTCCCCAGGAAATTTAAATACACAAACAAAGCAACCGAAACGCTTGCCTTAACCAAGATATCCCTGCAACCGTTCCCGTCGATGTAAGTAGCGCAGTTTTCGAATCGCTCGATCGCGAATCTGCCGAATCCGCTCGCGACTAAGATTTAATTTCTTTCCGATTTCCAGCAATGTGAGAGGCCTCTCTGTCCCGATACCGTAGTAAAAACGAATAATACTCGCTTCGATGTCCGTCAGCGTGTCCAGCGTCATTTTGACGTCCAGTTTTAGCGATTCGTCGAGCAGATTTCGCGAGGGCTCAACGAACTCATCGCTGCTAATCTTTTCCAGCAGAGACAGGCTTTCTTCTCCGGGATATGTTGAATCTTCCAGCGACATTTCTCGGCCCCAGTATTTCAAACTTTTAGAGAGTTTCTGCGGAGAAATTTCCATTGCATGGGCGACCTCTTCCAATTCTGGCGAACGCCCTAAAGTTTGTTCCAATGTTTCCACGGTGTTAACCATTTTCTGCAATGCCCAGACATGATTCACCGGCAGTCTGACGATACGGGAGTTGTTGGCAAGAGCGCGCAAAATGGACTGCCGAATCCACCACACCGCGTAACTGATAAATTTCACGCCGCGCTTGCTGTCGTATCTTTTCGCCGCTTCCATCAACCCGACGTTGCCTTCGCAAATCAACTCGTCAAATGGCAAACCGCGATTCTTGTAATCTTTGGCAACAAAAACGACAAATTTGAGATTAGCATTAACTAATTTGTCCAGCGCGTGCTGGTCGCCTTTTTTGATACGTTCGGCGAGTTTGATTTCCTCCTTTTCCGACAACATCGGAATTTGGTCGATATCATGGAGATAATTGGAAAGCACCTCATGGGGCTGGCTTACCTGCTTTTTTCTCTTCATAGAAATCACCCGCCTTCTTTGGTTGGAAGATTAGCATTATTAACATTACAAATAAAAGATAAGCAAATTCATAAAAAAATAATGTGATTCGCGTCAAAAAAAGCAAATTTTTATCCCGAGGCTAATTTTCCTTTCATGTTTAGTAACATAGATAATCGTTGCTTCTTGAGGGAGATCAGTTCTTTGACAAAATCGGACAACCTTCCTTCACAAACGGATTTCATTTCTTCCCAAAACAAAATGCCATCTTTTTCAAAACTAATCGCGATCTGGATAGCGCAGATGGTATCAGCTAACTCCGGCAAAACCTCTGCCCGGGTTTCCGTATTTGCTTGTAAAGATTTCCGACTCAGAGATTCAAAGTAAAATCGGGAGCGATCGAAATCGAAGTATTGGCGGGGATGAATGTGCGCGCTCAATTCACTCCAGGATTCGAGACGCCGGCCCAACTGTCTGCCATCCTTGCTCAAACCCGTAAAAACTTTCTTCAGTTGTTCATGCCTGCTGTGGGCGCTTAATACCTCATAAAATTCAGCGCAACGCAGCGTTGATTGGAGCAACATGCTCACTATTCGTTGTTTCTCAGCAATTTCACTCATTCAGTACCTCCTACTGGCTAAATGAGTGCTCTCTTAAGTTAACCTATATTTTGTACCCTCAGTTGCAGCGTCAAGTTTCATTTTTTGGCCCATTTTCTTTATTCTTTCGCGAAAACCCCTGACGATTTCATCGATCTGACCATCAGTGCGGTCCGGATCATGGTGAAAAAAAAGTAATTCTTTTGCTCCCGCCGCGATTCCCAATTGAAACGCCTGCTCGTAAGAAGAATGTCCCCAGCCGATGGCATTTCTCAATTCATCGGATAAATAATGCGAATCATGAATTAGCAGGTCCGCGCCGCGACAGAAATCGACAAATTGTTCCCAGGTGGAACTGGAATTCCCAGGCGCGTGTAATTCGTTGTCAGTAATGAAAACCAAAATTTTGTTGTGATCCGTTACTTTGAAACCATTGGCTCCGCCGGGGTGATTATTTTTTATGCACTCGATGACCGCCGCGCCCAGGTTAAACTTTGGCTCTTCTATCTGATGAAATAAAATTTTGGCTTTCAAATTGCTAAAGCGAACCGGAAAATATCGCGCATCCATTTGGCTGGTTAAAATTTCCTGGACATTGCGAAAGACCGGTGGGCAACTGTAAATTTCAATCTCGTATTTATCCGAATACGCCGGAGCAAACAAAGGAAAACCTTGAATATGATCCCAATGAGAATGCGTGAAAAAAATATTGATCTTCCCGACTCGCGAATTTGAGACGATATGTTGTCCCAATTTTTTTATCCCGGTGCCGGCGTCAAAAACCAGCAATGTGCCGTCGCTCAATTCAATTTCCAAACATGTAGTGTTGCCGCCATAGTGGATGGTTTCTTGACCGGGCGACGGAATGGACCCCCGGGTACCCCAAAATGTCACTTTCAAATCAGTTGCCTCCTCAAGCACGCGCCGCATGTCTGAATTCAAAGTTGCAGATTGACAGAGCTATCCTGTAATTCACAATTGCGATTGCAAAAATGTCATGCACTGATATTCAAAAAGCGTAAAAATTTCCCGACTGAATCGCTTAACTGAGCAAATATTGTTCAAAATTAGAGATAAAACGTCAACATGAAAAAATGGTAATCTTGCGTATTCAAGAAAAGTCGATTTCTTTTTCACTAAGCAATTAGCCGATAAATTATGTCAATATCCATTATAATTGTCCGCTTTCAACCATTTTCAGCCTATTTTCTCCGATTATATTGTAATTACCCCCTCACTTCCAATTTCAATTGAACCTTCCCCATCGGAAAACAATAGTTTTCAGAAACAATCTTTTGAAATGCAAATCTGGTTGCCAAAATGATCGCCAGCAAAGCATTCTTCTAATAATACATTACTTAGCGCAATTTAGCGGAAATATGTAGCAAAAATCATTCTCTTGTTTGCCGGGAAAACCAAAATATGGCCTTTTATGACTATTTGAGATGAACTTCGACTTCGATGAAAATTCTACAGGATGAAAAATAATCGCCAAATGACAGAGCTCGCGATAGTAGCATCCTCCCAAAAAACGGCCGGATCGCCAATAATTGCTGTGCCTTTTCTTGCCGCGACACCTCGATGCTGACGTATTTTAAGAGCGAATTTGATATTTTTCATCTCGTAGGAACTTCCGAAATCATCGAGAAAAAAATGAGAGAAAATACAAATCGTCCTTTCCCAAATTCTCCGGGCCATTGCTCATCGTATTATTCCTGCGTGATTAGCGAACGGAAGGGCAATAATCGTCGTTTCTTCATTTTTCGCCAATCCAAATTTTTTTCGAGTTTTTTGCCTTTTTTAATTTTTTCATTGACATTTTCAAATTTTATTATTACTTTTAGCCACAATGTCATCAATTTAACTTTAAACAAGCTTGAGGAGGAAACAAAATATGACAAAAGCCGAAATTATCGATAAAATCGCTGCGGTAGAAGGAATGCCCTCTAAAAAAGTGGCTGCTGCTGCCGTCGATGCTGTCTTTGGCGCTTTAACCGATTGCCTCAAAAAAGGCGACTCTTTCACTTTTCAAGGTTTCGGTACATTCAAAGTAATGAATACCGCAGCCAGAACCGGCGTCAATCCGCAAACCGGCGCAAAAATTCAGATTCCGGCCGGAAGAAGACCGAAATTCTCGGCGAGCAAAGCTTTGAAAGACGCTCTCAAATAATTTTCTCAGAAAGAACTTCTTATAAAACGGAACTTCTTTTCAGGGGTTCCGTTTTCTTTTTTGTGGTGTCTATTGAAAAAAATACGAAACCCGCTTTTATCTAAACAAGCTATTTCTTCGGTATGGAAATTTCCTTTTTAATTTTCAAAATCAAGGCTAATCATATTTCGTACCTCATCGGTTCGAACCCATTGCTCCTGAAAAAAATAAAGCTCACTGCTATTTCACCAAGAAGTCCTGATCGCAACAGTACTGTGAAAACGACAGTAGCAACAAACGGACGCATTTTGGGGCGGCGTAAATCAGAGAAAACAATTTTTTAAAAATAAAACAAAATTCGAAAAATAGAATCAAAAATTGTCAATAAAAACATACAGTAGAAAGCAGGTAAACAATGAGCATCGAAGACCAACTCATTCAATTATTTGAAAAATATCCCGAGCGATATTACAAACCCAAGCAATTAGGAAAAATTCTTAAAATCGACGACCGCCAATATCCGGCTTTTAAACGTAAGCTGAAAAAGCTTGCAGAACAGGGCATTATCACACGCCACAAAAAAGGCAAAATCGGTCAAGGACTGCGCTCTTACGAAGTGGAGGGCATTTTACACGTCAAGACGCAGGGCTACGGTTTTCTGATTACAGACGACGACAAAGCGGATATTTTCATCAGCCAGAAGAATATGGGCATGGCATTTCACGGCGATCGGGTACGCGCTCTACTGTTCGCCCGCTTGCGCGGGAAAAATCAGGAAGGCAAAGTGGTGGAAGTTTTGCAACGCGCCCATAACAATTTTGTGGGAACATTTCGACAAGGAAAGTATTGGGGAACTGTCGTTCCCGATAATTTGAAAATTCACCGCACACTCTATATTGCTCCGGAAAAGCAAAATGGGGCCCAAGACGGCCAGAAAGTTGTCGCTCAATTGTTGGAATGGACGGACGAAAGGCAAAATCCGACCGGCGAAATCGTGGAAATTTTAGGCCGCCCCGGCGATCCGGGAATTGATGTGCTTTCCATTGCCCGATCTTTTGATTTGCCGGACATTTTTCCCAAAAAAATAATCAAAGAAGCCGAAGCCATTCCTGATGAAATTCCCCAGAGTGAAATCAAGCGACGATTGGACTGGCGTAAAGAATTGACATTCACCATTGATCCGGTTGATTCTAAAGATTTTGACGATGCGATTTCTCTCAAAATTCTGGACAACGGGCATTATCTGTTAGGCGTGCACATCGCCGATGTCAGCTATTACGTTGCGCCCGAGACAGAGCTGGATCGCGAAAGTCGGAATCGCTCTACTTCTGTCTACCTCGTGGATCGCGTGATCCCCATGTTTCCCGAACGGCTGTCAAATGAAATCTGTTCCTTGAAACAGGGAGTCGATCGGTTGACTTTCAGCGTACTCATCGAGATGGCGAAAGATGGCAGCGTGATTAAATATGACATTCAGCAATCAATCATTGACAGCGACCGCCGATTTACGTACGAAGAAATTCAGGATTTGATCGACGGCAAAATCACTGACGCCAAATTTCAGGGCACGATACTCGAAATGTTTCGTTTGAGCAAAAAATTGATTCAGAAACGCCAGGAGCGCGGCAGCCTCGATTTTGGCAGCCACGAAGTGCGCATCAAATTGGACGATGAGGGCAAACCTGTGGATATTGTTCGCGTTTATCAATTGGACAGTCACCGACTCATCGAGGAATTCATGGTACTGGCAAATTCGATCGTCGCCCGACATGTGGACAAAATTTTGAAGGAAAAGACCGGTTTTGACCTGCCTTTCCCCTATCGCGTTCACGAAAAACCCGGCGGCGAAAAGCTCAAAGACTTCCGCCGATTTCTCAAAGCGCTGGGTATTAATTTCAAATCCACATCTCGGGTGACGCCGCGCATGTTTCAAGATTTGCAGCAATCTCTGGAAGGAAACGAACGGAAACTGTTGGTAGAGGAAATCATGGTACGCAGCATGATGAAGGCAAAGTATACCACCAAAAACGAGGGGCATTTCGGTCTGGCGCTGAAATATTACACACATTTCACCTCTCCCATTCGCCGCTATCCGGATTTGATGGTGCACAGGCTGCTCAAACAATATCTCAAGGATGCCAACAAAATTCCCTTGCCAGCGGAAAAATTGGAAAAAATCTGCTCCCACGCCACTGATATGGAAATTCGCGCCATGGAAGTGGAGCGCGCTTCTGTCAAAACGAAACAGCTTGAATTCATGCAAGACAAAGTGGGACAGACCTTCCAGGGCATCATTTCCGGTGTCACGTCATTCGGTATTTTTGTTGAACTCTCAGACTATCTCATCGAAGGATTGGTGCACATCACGACGCTTGACGACGACTATTACAATTTCGACGAAGCGCGCTATCTGCTGTTCGGCGCCTATCAGGGAAAAACTTATCAACTAGGCGATCCGGTCACTGTCAAAGTTTTGCTCGTCAATCCGGAAGAAAAAATTATTGATTTTGAATTAGTCGAAATTTTGAAAGAAGATCCGTATCGGTACAAATAAAATTCAGCAAAGTGTTAACCAGAAACTATTCATTGCAAAATTTGAAATAATGCATTTTTCTATTGAACGTAATACACGGCGTACACAAATTAGCGTAAAAATGACGGACTGATGAATATTTACCCACAGCAAATGGTGAGGAACCCGAAAAAAATTATCAAAAAAATTTTGCGAACAGGGACTTGTTCGTATTACGAAAAATTGCTCACATCATAGGGTCACAGCATTAATTCTCAACCGACAACGCTCAGATATTTTGAATTAACGACCAGAAAAAATTCCAGTTAACGCATGATACACTGAATCTTCCACAGCGCGTTGATTTAACCGCTCAACCGCGAAAATTTTACAATCGTTCCGCGCTTCCAACATCGCTTTTGCCCATTTTGCCCGCTGCTGAAAAACACCGAGCACCGGAATTGGCGCATCAAGACATTCATAAATTACCTCTCGGAATTTTTGGGCGTGTTTTTCCATGGCCCCGATCTCATCTATGACAATGAGGCCATTCTGTTCAAGAGCAGTCGTGAGAATTTGCGCACCGAAGCTTTCGAAAACTTCCAATTGCACGCGAAAATCGCCAAAACGCTTTCCTTTTGTGAAACTGGCATGGGCAAATATTTTTTCTTCGCCTGAAAAAGAAATCATTTTGAAACCGAGTTTCTTGCCGTTTTCGAAAATAACTTCAGTTCTGTAACCGCCAATCTCTGCCACTTTCAATCGATTCAAGACATTTTGAACAATTGTAGATTTCCCCACATGAAGATCGCCGGTGAGAAAAATATTTTTTGAATACATGTCTTTTTCCGCTGGTTTCAGAAAGCGAGTTTTGATTTCAGAACCCAGATTTTTGGAAAACCCGATTTCTCGCTATTTCTATTTATTTTTACCTTGCACACGTCTGCGCTCTGCCGCCGTCGATGCTGTAACTTACGCCGGTGATCCAGCTCGCATGGGGAGACGCCAAGAATAAAATTAATTCCGCGATTTCTCTCGGTTCGCCGACCCTGCCAATGGGATGTGTTGTTTTGCTGTGCCCCAAAAATGCCTGATATGCTTTTTCGTCCATGCCGCCGCGGCGATGCAATTCCGTAACTGTCACACCGGGATTTACGGCATTTACGCGGACTTTTTTGGATGCCAGTTCGAGCGCTGCGCATCGAGTAAGTTGATCGACGCCGGCTTTACTCACGCAGTAGGAAAGTACTCCCGGAAAAGCGCGCAATCCGGTCACACTGGAAACATTGACGATATTTCCTTCCCGCTCAATCAGAGAAGGCAGCGCCAACTGCATCAAATGAAAAACAGAGCGTAAATTGATATCCATCATGTAGTCCCAGTCTGCAAGCGAAGTATTTTCAACAGTTCCCGTCGCGATAATTCCCGCTGCATTCACTAAAATATCAATCCCGCCAAATTTTTCTACCGTGGCCTGAACCAATTTTTCCCGACCGCCAGCATCCGTGACGTCAGCCGGAAAAATTTCCACTTCTCCCCCATTTTTTCGAATTTGCGCTGCGACTTCCTGCAATCGTTTTTCATCGCGGGCAGTGATCATCACTTTTGCCTTTTCTTCAGCAAAAAGCAGCGCTGTTTCCTTTCCCATGCCGCTGCTAGCCCCGGTGATAATAGCAATTTTTCCTTGAATGCCCATCTCTTTCATTTGGACTCCTCATTTTATTTTTCTGATTTTTTTTAACAAGATTTCAAACAATCAATTTTTCGAAAATATTCAGTCCGTTGGAAAATCAAAACCCAACTCCACCAATCCCCGCTCTAATCCCCGTTTTTGCGATTCTGTCAATTCGGTCAACGGCGGCCTCACGCCTGCGGCAGGGAAATTGCGCATTTGCAAAATGTACTTGGTCGCCGATTGCAGAGGAAATTGCTGCAATAGCTTGCGATACGCCGATAGTCTGGATTGAATGTAAGACACGTCTTCTCCGACCCTCACAGCGTGAAACAAGCTCACTGGCAATTCCGGCAGCGAATTGCACACCGCGGTAATGCAGCCGCCGGCGCCAATGTCCAGCGCGTCTCTGAACAGCAAATCATTCCCAGTGAAAATATGCAGTTGACGAAACTTTTCAATGTAATGCTTCGTCGTGTCCCATTGCCCCGAAGATTCTTTCAGTCCCAGAAAATTGGAAAAGGAAAGCAGGCTCTCGATCACTTTTTCAGTAATCGGCACCTGCGTGACCTGCGGCATGTGATAGAGAAAAATCGGATGTTGGACGCGATTGAAAATTTGGAAATAATAATCAATCAAGCCTATTTCATTGATTTCTTTAAAATAAAAGGGCGCACAAATCAGCAGCGCATCAGCGCCTTTTTCCATGGCGTAATGGCTCAAACCAATCGTCTCCACAAACGAGGATGTGCCAACCTGTACCATTACTTTCAAATCACCGCGGAATTTCATCACCCAGGAGATGATATTTTTCCTTTCCTCGATGGACAGGGAAGGAAATTCGCTGTTCGTGCCCAACACCAGCGCTCCGTTAACTCCCTTCTCTTGCAAGAATTCCAGATGTCGGCGAATATATTCAAAGTTGATTGTCAAATCTTTTTCCGAGAAAGGCGTTGGAATCGGAGCGAAAACTCCGGCAAATTGATCGAATACCATTAATATTTCCTCCTGTATTTTGTCGCTTCTCTAAAAAGATTGTCAGCGATTACAAATGTCCATAATTTAAAATAATAAAAATAATAATCAAGAATTAGTTTTAGAAATTTGTAACTTGCCGAAGATAAGTTTCGCGCGAATTTTTCACTTTCTTCACAGTGATTAATTCATCGCCTGATTCAAAAAAGGCGAAAGTCAGGAATTTTGCAACTCGATACTGCTCCGGCAATAATTGATTTTATTACAGTTACGCTTATTTAGCATTTGTGAAAATGTACCATTGTCAGATTAATATTTTTGATTGTTTTGTCCTGAAAAGTCTTGCCTGACACTAATGGCGCAATGAAGAAGTACGGAAAATATTTTTCATTAGGATTGACACGATCTCGAACTATTTTTTTAAACTTTTACTTGCATTTTTAAATATTATTTGATATATTTATTTGTGAAAATTTTAACAACAATCTAAATATCATTAAGGATATCATGCAAGACAAAACATTTCCAGAAAAAACCGTAGAACGTCTTATCCTTTATCGACGCCTTTTGATGAATCTGGATCCGGAAGAAAAATCCAATATTTTTTCTCACGAGCTTTCTGTAATGACAGGTTTTACTTCGGCGCAAATTCGGCGCGATTTGATGGCGATTGGCTACTCCGGATCCCCTGTCAAAGGATATGAAATCAAAAAACTCTACGCCAGTTTGAGCGAATTTATCGACGCGCCTGACGTGCAACAAGTCGCTATCATCGGTCTGGGACAATTGGGCCGCGCCATTGTCAACTATTTTCGCGGCCGTCGAGAAAAATTAGAAATCACAGCCGCTTTTGACAAGGACTCCAAAAAGATTGATCGCGTCGTGAATGGCGTTCGTTGCTATTCCATACAAGATCTGGAGAAAATTCTTCAGGAAAATAACATCCAAATCGCCATTCTCGCCATACCTGAAGATCAAGCGCAATACATGGGCGGGCGATTAGCAAGCGCAGGCGTAAAAGGAATTTTGAATTACGCTCCGATTCAGTTAAAATTACCGGCTTCCGTTCATGTTGAAAACAGAGATATGATCATGGCTGTCGAAAAAGTAGCACATTTTGCACGACAGGTGAAAGAAAACGGATTTCATGAATCAATAAGCTAAAAGTTTTGTGTTAAAACTGATTTTTGCGGCAGCAACTGAGCAAGATGAAATGGCTGTCAGGTTTGTCCTCCCTCCCGACAGCCATTTCGGTTCGCCGCCGTCTAAAAGGCTTGCCTGGCTTTGAGACTGAAAATGAGAAATATCTTTTTTGTACCAGTTTTTTGTTCTTTTCGGAAATTTTCATCAGCGCTTTTTTCAAAAAAAAAATAACGCGACGAGATTCCGAGACAAAAGTTGAACATTGGCGGGGAAATTCCCCAACGAAAAATACAATGTAATTTCGCTTACGGAACTGCTTAACGGCTACAAAGTGAATTAGAAGAGAAAGAATAGAAATGAAAGATAGCCGTTTGATTTTGATAGTGCGAGATGACATTGTGATGGATATTGTGATGGATGAAGACTCGAGCATGTGGATGACGCAAAATTTGCTTATTTTGGACAGGAGAAAAGAAGTTAAAAATTGTATTTTTCGTAAAGAAAGACCCCGCCAAATGTTCCCCTGAATAAAAGTTCTCGCCAGGACAAAAATAGCAAAAGCGAAATATTTTCTTTCCGCCAAACTGTAATTCTCGAAGATGGTAGTAATAAAATATTAAAAATCCGCAATGAAAGGCCTTATGGCGAGCAACGTCTGTCACCGCGCTCGTGCATACTAAAAAATCAACGAGATCGTTACAAATTTTTTTCTTCCTTATTTGGCGGACGCGATCTCCCCTACCGCGAACTCAATCTTTACATTATCTTGCAATCTTAATCAGACTATTTTTAAGAAGAAACAATTTCTGGGAGATTATTCCACGTAGTTTTCATGAAATTATGCCCAAAAAAATGAGGAGAAAGATGCAGGAACAACTCCCAAGGACGAATCCCTCGCCATGTACGGGCTCAAGTCCCTGATCTTCTCCCCAAATTTAAAAAAACTATTTTGCAAAATAATAAATAACAGTGAGCCATTTGGAACTGTCAGCTTCACTTCCGGGATCGGTGACATATTCTTCAACCACCGGAATTTGCTGCTTTAGACTGTTTTGGTGGAAATAAAAATCCATGGCGATGTGCGCGTCACCAATTTTTTCGTACGGACCATAATAATTGATTTTGTAGGCTTTTCCAGCGGGAATTTCATAAGTATCGATTCCCGGCTCCTCAAAAACTCTGCTAACGGGAATTGCCGCTGCCATGTCGGTGACACCCTTCCCCTCGTCATAACTGAAATAAATTCCGCTCGGCGCGCCGGTCATCACCGCCCCGTGTTTTTGCATCGCTGCTATAATTTTTCCAAATGATTCAGCATAAAATTTTTGAATATTATTGAAAGAGATAGTTTTGCGAATTATGGCATAAGTTTTTCCGGGGAAATCGACTTCTTTGACTGCGAATTTTTGAACAGCCGCAGCCTGCTTTTCACAAACTGATTTCAACAGAGCCAACCCTTTTTCGAAGTCAGGACCGATGGTTTTGTCCATGCTCATGAACAGCATCATGATATTCCAGGGAAAGGGATTCTTGCCTAAAAATGCCCAGGAAACCTTTGTACCGCTATCGGTGTCGGCGACTCGAATGTATCCGTCCGATTCGCTTTCCCAGGGCTCGAGAAAGTGCAGGTGAAAAGTCATTTCCTCATTTTCTTTGACGCCGGTGTTCACCATTTCACCTTTGCCCGTGAGTTTGGGATCGCCGACCCAGATGTATTTTGAACCAACCTCGCCGTCAGTACCTTCAACTGTAATTTTCATGGTGGAATCTTGCTTGCCCCAGGGATTCCAGGCGATCCATTTTTGCCAGTATTTCACATTCATGAAGACTAAATCTTTTGGCGCCTTGATGACTGTGGTTCGTTCCACGTGATATTTTTTCGGCGCTACCAGACCCAGGATAATGATGATCACGATGAGAATCAAAATGATGATTCCGATTATTTTTAACGTCTTCATTTTTCCTCCTCTAACATTTTGAAAAAAATTCTGTTTTAAATTGCAGGCTCAATACGAAAAATAAATGCAGAAGCTTCAGGAAAATTCGAGATCGGGATTTTTCGTGCTGTGGAATCAAGCGTAATAAATTACACAATTAATATAGAATGAAAATCATAAAAAGTCAAGGAAAATTTCTGTTTTTTCATATTTTACACAATTCTTTTGGGCCAAGTGCGATGAAACAGATTCGGTTGGATTTAGTATAAGCAAGAGAAACTTTTTCAGACAGAAGCAATCTAACCTGCTAACTATTATCTTGCTCCAGACCAAAGTTGACTAACGGGCTAAAAATTTCGATTATTACGGAGAAATGAATGACTAAATTCGCAGATACGGAAAAGACAGAAAAATCCAATTTTCTATTCGACCAATTGCTGTCAGGGAATTTGCCGCAAGGAACGATTTATCTTTTCGAAAATCGATTCGGCGTTTCTGTTGAGGGGATGCAAAAATTACTGTCGCTCGCACTGTCCCGCGGTGGTGAATTTTCCGAGCTTTATTTCCAATATCACATTTCTCATTCCGTCACCATGGAAGAGGATATCATCAAACGCACGTCTGAAAACATCAGCGTCGGCGTGGGCGTGCGCGTGATTTCAGGCGAGAGAACGGGCTATGGCTACACCAATGATTTGAGTTTTGATTCGATGAAAGCGGCGGCGCTGACAGCGGCAAATATCGCCGATGCCGGGAGTTCTTTGGAAGCTGCTGACTTGAGAACAGCCGAGGCCAGTAGACAGATTTATGATTTGAACAGGGCTCTCACAGCGACGGCTTTTCAGGACAAACTTTCGCTCGTGCGAGCCGCCTATCAGTCTGCGCAAAATTTTGACTCTCGCATTGAAAAAGTGCAGGCTTTTTTGCAGGATTCATTGAACTACATTCTCATCGCCAATTCCGCCGGGCTGCTGATTTCCGATGTGAGACCGCAAACGAGATTATTCGCTTTTGCTGTTGCCAACCAAAACGGCAATCGCACTTCAGGGCATCACAATGGCGGCGGACGCGTGGGAATGGATTTTTTCGCAAAACAGATGACGCCGGAGGAAATCGGCAAAAAAGCCGCCGAAGAGGCGGTCATTCTTCTGGATGCACGTGATCCTGCGCCGGGCGAACAGACTGTTGTTTTAGGCGCCGGACAGAGCGGGGTGATGATTCACGAGGCTGTGGGACATCCGCTGGAGGCAGACGCCAATCGAAAGGGAACGTCAATCATGTCTAATCGCATGGGGCAAAAAGTTGCTAACGGAATTGTGACGATTTACGAAGATCCAACCATTCCCCAATTCCGCGGTTCTCTCAACATTGACGACGAAGGAACAGTGACGCAAAAAACGATTTTAGTAGAAAACGGAAAATTAGTGAATTACATTCAGGATCGGCTGTCAGCACAAATTTTACAAATGACGCCTACCGGAAACGGCAGACGGGAAAATTATCAGTTTGCGCCGATTCCGCGCATGACAAATACGGTTCTCGCCAAAGGAGAAAGCGATCCCGAAGATATTATCCGTTCTGTAAGACGCGGCTTTTACGCTAAAACTTACCAGGGCGGTCAGGTGCAGGATTCCGGAAAATTTGTTTTTTCGGTGAACTTGGGCTATCAAATTGAAGACGGAAAATTGACTCATCCGGTCAAAAATGCCACGCTGATCGGTTCGAATATTGAAATTTTGAACAATGTCTCCATAGTTGGCAATGACATGGGATTCTTTCTGGGAACGTGCGGCAAAGAAGGTCAGTCGGTTCCGGTGACTGCCGGTACGCCGACGCTGAAAATCGACCGAATGACGGTGGGAGGAAGGCAATGATTGAAAATAAAAAGTTAACTGAGCTGGCGGAGTGGCTGGTAGAATTTTCGAGAAAAAAAGGCGCGGACGAGGCAGAGGTTTCCATTTCTCAGGGCAGGGAATTTGATGTGGAGATTCGCAACGGGGAGCTGGAAAATTTAGTCGAAGCGGGTGATAAAAATTTGTCCATCAGACTGTTTGTTGATCATCGTTATGCCAGCGTAAACACGGATGATTTTGACAGGGATGTTTTGTCTCATCTCGTTGAGCGCGGCATCGAACGGGCACGCAATTCTTCACAGGATCCGTTTTCTGGCCTGCCTGAATTTGATCCGAATGCGGAAATCGATGATTGGAAAAAATTGGAAATCTACGACGAGGAGATCACTAATCTCTCGCCGGGAAAAAAGATTTCGCTGGCGCGACAGACCGAAAAGATTGCAGTAGCGGATAAGCGCATCACCAATTCTTACGGTTCCAGCTTTTCGGATTCGTTTGGTGAATACATCCTGGTGAATTCCAACGGCTTCAGTGGATCGTTCAAACGGTCGAGGTTCAGCCTGGGAGTTTACCTGCAAGCCGGTGAAGAAGACAAACGCGTGGAATCCGGCTGGTACGAGAGCAGCCGTTTTTTTAACGATTTGTGGACGCCGGAGCAGGTGGCGAACGAAGCTGTCCATCGTGTAACCCGGCTGATTAATCCGCGAAAGGTGAAAACGAAAAATGTGCCCGTTGTCATGGAACCGGGCATGGCGGCGAGCATCCTCTCTTTTCTGTACCAATGTCTGACCGGCAGGGCGATTTACATGAAGCAATCTTTTCTAGTGGACAAACTAAACGAGCAGATTGCTGCGGCGAAGGTGAATATTTTCGACGACGGCCTGATCAAACGCGGTCTTGGCAGCAGGCCCTTCGACGCTGAAGGGGTTCCCGTGACAAAACATGCTGCTGTGAAAAACGGCGTTTTGCAAACTTATCTCACTGATGTCTATTCAGCAAGAAAATTAAACATGAAATCCACTGGGAATGGTTCAGGCCCGAATAATTTTTATCTGCAAAAAGGAAATTTTTCGCCTGATGAAATCATTCGCTCTGTGGACAACGGTCTGCTTTTGACTCACGCGATGGGCCAGGGCACAAATCCGGTGACAGGAGACTATTCGCGCGGCGCGTTCGGGTTGTGGATTGAAAATGGCGAAGTGGCCTACCCCGTCGCGGAAATTACCATTTCTGGAAATCTGGGCACAATGTTGCAATCAATTGAGATGGTCGGAAATGACTTGCGGTTCAATCGCTCGATCAGCGCGCCGACGATCAAAATCGCGGAGATGACGGTTTCGGGTACGTAGCTTCGGATTTCGAGTTGCGAGTTTCTCCTGGGGAATTTAATTAAAAACAATAAGTAACTGATCTTTGTCAACAGCTTGCTTTTCGCTCACTTTGATTTCTTTTATCGTCGCGTCAAACGGCGCTTTGAGTTCATTTTCCATTTTCATGGCCTCGAAAACGATCAAGCCGTCGCCTTGACGCACCTGTTGGCCGGCTTTTGCTTCAATGGTAACGACGAGCCCGGGCATGGGCGCTGTCAGCTCTTTTTGCATCTGTTGTTTGGACGCGTGGTTGGTGAATTTTTTAAATTGAGACAAATATTCATCTTCCACAGAGACGCGGGTGATTTCGCCCCTGTAATGCAAAAGATAATCAGTATCGTTTTTCGTCATATCGATTTCAAAAAATTGATTGCCGACTTGAGCCAGACAGACGCCGTCGCCGTTTTTTCGTTGAATGGTGACGGGTATCTTCTTTCCATTGATTTCGGCGATAATTTCGCCAGAGACAGTTTCAGAAAGAGTGATGCGATAATTTCGGTTTCGAATTCGTGAGATGTAATTCATAGTCGCTTTGAACCCTCAATTTTTAAGCCACCGAGTCCCAGAGATTACAGAGAAAGGTAAATAAGAGAACAAAGATGGTTATCGATTCAACAATTGACAATATCTCTGAATCATTTTCCAATTTTGCATCGGCTTTGGGGAAATAAAACCACTGGCACGTTTTTTTTCGGAATAATCAACTGCACACACCAAAGCCGCCAATGCCTCTAATTCTTTCTCGCTGAATTTTTCAATTTCGTTGCTTTGTGCGAAATGTTCCTGAATGAAATGCGTCGATAGATTTCCCGTTTCAAAATCTTTCAATTCCATAAGCCGGCGGTGGAAGGGAATAATTGACTGAATTCCGTGAATTACGTACTCGTCCAATGCACGTTTCATGCGACCAATCGCTTGCCCTCTGTCGTGTCCCCAGGTAATCAGTTTCGCGATGATGGGGTCGTAATAAATCGGCACAGTGTCTCCGCGGCCAAACCCCGAATCGACGCGCACGCCCGGCCCGCCGGGCTCGCGGTAGTTGAAAATTGTTCCTACCGAGGGCATAAATTCATTATCCGCATCCTCGGCGTAGATGCGGCATTCGATAGCGTGACCGCGAAATTGGACGTCTTGTTGCGTCAACGATAATTTTTCACCTGCCGCGACGAGAATTTGTTCCCGAACCAGATCGAGTCCGGTGAGCAATTCCGTGACCGGATGCTCCACTTGCAGACGCGTATTGACCTCAAGGAAATAAAATTTTTTGTCGTGATCCAGCAGAAACTCCACGGTTCCGGCATTCACATATCCTGACGCCTTTGCTGCCTTCACCGCTGTTGCGCCCATTTTAACCCGCAGATTTTCGTCCACGACCGGAGAGGGAGATTCTTCGATCACTTTCTGATGCCGCCGCTGAATTGAACATTCTCGTTCGCCAAGATGAATGACGTTTCCGTGTGCATCCGCCAAAATTTGAATTTCAATGTGGCGCGGTTTTTCCAGATATTTTTCCAGATAAACGCGCTTGTCGCCAAATGCGGATTGTGCTTCGGATTGCGCGCGCAGAAACATTTCCTCGATTTCTGAATCGTTGCGGACAATGCGCATGCCTTTGCCGCCGCCGCCAGCCGCTGCTTTCAAAAGAATGGGATAGCCAACCTGCTGCGCGAATTGCAAGGCTTGCTGCGGAGAAAAAATTGGCTCTTTCATACCCGGCACGATGGGCACGTTGGCTCTTTCCATGATCTGACGAGCAGCCATTTTGTCACCTAACAGCGCGATTGTCTCTGGTTTAGGCCCGATGAAGATAAGACCATTTTCCACCACGCGCTGGGCGAAAATCGGATTTTCCGCCAAAAAACCGTATCCCGGATGAATGGCTTCGGCGCCGCTCTCTTTGGCAATTTCGATGATTTTGTCGATGACAAGATAGCTTTCGTTGGCAGGAGCCGGTCCCAAAAGGTGGGCTTCGTCAGCATAAACCACGTGGCGGGCTGTCTGATCGGCTTCGGAATAGACCGCCACTGTGGAAATGCCCATTTCCCGGCAGGTGCGCATTATCCGAACCGCAATTTCGCCACGGTTAGCGATGAGGATTTTTGAAAACATAGTTTTTCTTCGTTGTAATATTTTTTAATAAAAATAATGGTTTAGCGATATATTTAAAAAATTCCTAATCACAATTTCCAAGTTTTAAACGAATTTTAATTTCCAAATTCAAAATCAGCAATTCAACCCTTTCAAAGGTTTGGAATTTCTGAAAGGGCGGGAAAATTTAAAAAATCAAAGTGGAATATTTCCGTGTTTCTTCCTCGGATTAGTGTCGGTTTTTGTTTCTAACATTTGCAGCGCTTGAATCAAATTCGGTCTGGTGAATTTCGGCTCAATCACATCGTCAATATAGCCGCGCTCGGCTGCTTTGTAGGGGTTGGCAAATTCAGTGATGAATTCGGATAATTTTTCCTCTAATGCCTTGTCCGGATCATTGGCGGCGGCAATCTCTTTTTTGAAAATAATTTCCACGGCGCCTTTGGGCCCCATCACAGCTAATTCTGCGGAAGGCCAGGCCAAATTAACGTCGCCGCGGATGTGTTTACTGCTCATGACGTCGTAGGCGCCGCCGTAAGCTTTTCGAGTGATGATAGTGATTTTAGGCACGGTCGCTTCGCAAAAGGCGTAAAGCAATTTAGCGCCATGCTTAATGATACCGCCGAATTCCTGTGCCGTTCCGGGCAAAAATCCGGGCACGTCAACGAAGGTAATCAGCGGAATATTGAATGCGTCGCAGAAACGGACAAATCTCGCCGCTTTGCTGGAAGAATCAATGTCCAGCACGCCAGCCAGTACCATGGGCTGATTTCCTACGATGCCAACGGAGTAGCCTCCCAAACGCGCAAAACCAATGATGATGTTTGCCGCCCAATCAGGTTGAACTT
The DNA here is from genome assembly GCA_013152715.1 of Calditrichota bacterium. Classification (NCBI taxonomy): domain Bacteria; kingdom Pseudomonadati; phylum Calditrichota; species Calditrichota bacterium. Next base: position 47,105 of record JAADFU010000094.1, on the reverse strand, counting down.
CGAGAAATTCGCCGTCGTCAACCACGAGGCGAATGATGTCTTTCATGTCGTACGGTTTATTCGGATTGTCAGGAACAATAGTGTCCAGACGCTCATCGCTGCGATCGACCGGATCGTTTGTCTCCACAAATGGCGGATCATCGACATTGTTGAGCGGCACGTAGCTCATAAGTTTTCTCACAGCTTCGAACGCGGCAATTTCATTTTCGCAGGCAAAATGAGAGACGCCGCTTTTGCTGCTGTGGGTGATGGCGCCACCCAATTCTTCGAAACTGACATTTTCGTGGGTGACAGTTTTCACCACATTAGGTCCGGTGACGAACATGTAGGAGGTGTTTTTTACCATGAAAATGAAATCTGTAATCGCCGGCGAGTAAACTGCGCCGCCGGCACAGGGCCCGGCGACGATGCTAATTTGCGGAATCACTCCGGACGCCAGCGTGTTGCGAAGAAAAATTTCCGCGTAACCGCCGAGACTGTCCACACCTTCCTGGATGCGCGCGCCGCCGGAGTCGTTAATGCCAATGACCGGGGCGCCGACTTTCATGGCTAAATCCATGATTTTGCAAATTTTTTTCGCGTAACTTTCGGAAAGCGAACCGCCGAAGACGGTGAAATCCTGGGAAAAAATAAAAACAAGCCGTCCTTCGATTCGTCCGTAGCCGGTAATCACGCCGTCACCGGGATACTTTTCTTTGTCCAGACCAAAATCGGTGCAGCGATGTTTGACGAACATGTCCATTTCCACAAAAGAATCTCTGTCGAGCAAAAGTTCGATTCGTTCGCGCGCAGTGAGTTTCCCTTTCTTATGCTGCGTTTCGATACGATGTTGGCCGCCGCCTAATTTTGCCTCTTTTTTTAGCTGGAAAAGTTTTTCTAATTTAGGATCTTTCGTCATATTTTTTCTCGTTAATGATGTCGTTTTTCTATTTTTGCTTGTGAAAAAAAATTTTTCTTTAAAAAGCCCGCGCCTGACTTTTATTTGACTGCTTCTTCGCTGTAAATTTTTCCAAGATACTTTTTTCTGCCATCAATTTTCCAATATCATCCACTGATTTGATAAGCCCCCTCGCCAGCAATCGATGACCGTTTTCGGTGATCAAAATACCGTCTTCGATTCCCACGCCGATGTTCCAGTATTCTTTGGGCAGCTCTGAATTTTCCGGGATGTAAATTCCCGGCGTCCATGACTCGATGACTGCTTCGTTGCGGTTGCCGGTGAGATAGAAAAGATCGCTGTTCTGGTGAAAATTAAATCCGAAACGATAGCATTCAGGAGTTGCTGCGAGAATGAGCAGGCTGTTTTCGGGCATGCTTTGAAGAATTTTCTGGCGGCGTTGTTCAAAAATTGTTTCATCCTTGCCTGAAAGAACCGAACTGAGGGAAAGAATGAAAAAGAGTGCAAACAATAATTGTGTGGCTCTTTTCATAAATGCCTCTTTGCAAGATCAAAAAATCAGTAGAATTCGATAAAGAACCAACGGCTTCGTTTTAAATGAAGGAACAAATTCGTTGCTGCAATTTAAGAGCTTTTAAATTAATGAAAAAAATCCAATGAGTCAAGAGAAAACTTGCAAAATTGACATTTTTTGTTTTCACGAGATCGGTAAATTGCCTTTAACAGGGCAAAGGAAGACATTTTTCTTGAAAAAGAGGAAAAAATCCTTGCAAAACAGAAAAAAAATTGTTATAATATTTTCTCTAATTGAGTTATCAAATAAGGCAAATCTGTCATTTTGCAGAACAAGATTCTAAATTTTAGTTAAAATATCAAATTTTATTTTAAGGAGGCGTTCATGGCAAGCGAGATCGTTGAAGTTGATATGGCGCTACCGGCGATTGAAGTTGTAAACGAACTTTGCAAGGGATGCGGGCTTTGCATAGAACATTGTCCCAAAGACGTGATTGAATTTTCCGGTAAATTTAATCAGATGGGATATAATTACGCTCGATATACAGGAGAGGGATGTACCGGTTGTACGATTTGCTTTTACGCCTGTCCGGAACCAGGAGCGATAATTGTTTACAAAAAAGCAAAGGGAGAATAGTTATGCCTAAACAATTAATAAAAGGTAACGAGGCAGTTGTCAAAGGGGCTTTGCTGGCGGGGTGCAGTTTGTATTTTGGCTATCCGATTACGCCTGCCAGTGAAATTGCCGAAGCGGCTGCAAATTATTTCCCTTTAATGGGAGGCACATTTGTGCAAGCGGAAAGCGAAGTAGCGGCGATTAATATGGTTTACGGTGCTGCCAGTGCGGGAAAAAGAGTAATGACAGCTTCTTCGGGACCCGGATTGAGCCTGAAGCAGGAAGGTATTTCTTACATCGCCGGCGCTGAGTTGCCGTGCGTTATTATTGACGTGATGCGTGCAGGCCCCGGCTTGGGAAATATCTGGCCGGAACAGGGCGATTACAATCAGATCGTCAAAGGCGGCGGTCACGGCAATTATCGAAATGTCGTCCTCGCGCCAAATGCGGCGCAGGAAATGTGTGATTTGACCATGCTTGCGTTTGAGCTTGCTGATCAATATCGAAATCCGGTCGTCGTTCTCACGGATGCTTACATCGGCCAGATGATGGAACCAGTGGATTTCCCGACAACGCGAAAAAAAGTGCCTTACAAGGAATGGGCTCTGTACGGCGACAAAAAAACGCAGAAAAATTTGATCACGTCGATTTTGATGAATACTCAGATTCTGGAAGAGCACAATCGCCACTTGCAAAGAAAGTATCAGGAATTAGCAGAAAAAGAAGTTCGTTTTGAGGAGTTACATGTCGAAGATGCTGATTTAGTATTAGTCGGCTACGGCATTGTTTCCCGAATGCTGCAAAATGTGGTGGAAATCCTTCGTGCAGAAGGGAAAAAGGTCGGGCTGTTGCGCCCTATCACCTTATTTCCTTTCCCAACAAAGAAAGTGGCTGATCTTGCTGAAAGCGCCAAACATTTTCTGGTTGTTGAACTCAGCAACGGACAAATGGTTGACGATGTGAAACTTGCCGTTAACGGGCGCCGCGAAATTCATTTCTACGGAAGAATGGGCGGCGCTGTTCCTACGGTGGAGGAACTTTTAGAAGAGGCTCGGAAATTTATTTAACCAGCATGAGGAGTGGCTATGAAAGCGCAAACATTAGAAAAGCCAAGAACTTTTTACGATAAATTTGAACGGAAAGGTGGCGCCAATCTGGAGACAACGCACTACTGTCCCGGTTGCGGCCACGGCAATGTGCACAAAATTCTCGCTGAAGCGATAGAAGATTTCGGCATTGCGGATCGGACAATTTTAATTTCTCCGGTCGGCTGTTCGGTTTTTGCCTACTATTATTTTGACACCGGCAATGTCCAGGCGGCTCACGGACGCGCGCCCGCTGTCGGGACCGGTCTGAAACGCGCCAATCCTGAGAGTATCGTGATTTCCTACCAGGGAGACGGAGACCTGGCTGCTATCGGAGGCGCAGAAATTCTCAACGCTGCCAACCGCGGCGAAAATATGACGGTAATTTTTATCAACAATGCGATTTACGGCATGACTGGCGGACAAATGGCGCCGACGACAATGGTCGGCCAGAAAACAACGACCAGTCCTTACGGCCGTTCCGCGCAAAACGAAGGTTTCCCCATTCGCATGTGCGAAATTATCAGCACTCTCGAAATGCCGGTTTATGTGGAGAGAACCGCGTTGGTTGATTTCAAGTCCATCAATCGCACGAAAAGGGCAATCCGGAAGGCTTTAAAAAATCAAATCGAAAACAAAGGTTTTTCGTTCGTAGAGGTTCTTTCTCCGTGCCCGACCGGCTGGAAAATAACTTCTGTGGAATCCCAGAAATGGATTGAAGAAAAAATGATGCCGTACTATCCGGTGAAAGTGTTCAAGGACAATAGCGATGAAGTCGAACCGCGCAAGATTCAGAAGAAAGATTTGACAGACGAAGAAATACTGCAAATTTTGAAAATTGCTGGCGAAAAAGAGCAAGTAAAAGTCGACGAGGATTTCATCGAGAAGTTTCCGGAGCAGAAGCTGAAAATTGCCGGTTTCGGCGGGCAAGGCGTTTTAACTATGGGCGTCATGCTGGCGGACGCTGCCATGACGCAGGATTTGAATGTCAGTTGGATTCCGTCTTACGGTCCGGAAATGCGCGGCGGCACGGCGAACTGTAGCGTTATTTTGTCCAACAAGCGCATCGGATCTCCGTTGACGACGCACCCCAATGTGTTGATTGCCATGAACGGTCCGTCGCTGGATGCGTTCGAGGATTCAGTGGAAGAAGGCGGTTTGATTATCGTCAACAGTTCTATCATTGACAGAAAAGTGAAGCGCTCCGATGTGCGCGCTCTGTACATTCCGCTCACGGAAATGGCTGCTAATTTGGGATTGACGGCGGTGGCGAATTCGGTTTGTATCGGCGCGTACCTTGAGTACACAAAAATTATGGGCCCGAATGTGGCGATTGAATCCATCAAAAAGAATCTGAAAAAGAAAAAATATGTGGATATCAACGTGAAAGCGATTCAGGAAGGCGTGCGTTTCATCAGAGAAAATCACGCTTGAGCGCTTTATTTTGTCGCTGAATCGCAACCAAAATAGTGGACGATGAAAATCGGGCAGTGGGTTTCATGCCCGATTTTTATTATCGGCTACGTGAGCATTTATGAATATTTTAAAAAAGAGAAAAAATCTGGACGCTTTTAGCGGTGATTTGAAGTTTCTTTTTGGGCTATGCGTCATTTTCTCTTGCTTTTTGCCGAAAATTGTTTTTTTGAACAGGAACTTTTAATTCAACTATTCGTTGAAAATTTAGTTGAATTTATTTTTTTGAAAAAATTTTCAGAGTCAAAATTTTAGGTCTTTACTGCATGCAAGATTTCGCACAATTGATTGAGAATCAAATACTTCCACTGGTGAATAAACCCGGTCGTTACACGGGCAACGAAATCCATGTCATCAAAAAAAAATGGGACAAAGTCGATGTCACCTTTGCTCTTGCTTTTCCTGACATGTATGAAATTGCCATGTCGCATGTCGGTTTTGAGATTTTGTATCATCTTTTGAATAAGATCGATTATGTGGCAGCCGAGCGCGTCTACGCTCCGGGCATCGATATGGAAGAATTGTTGCGGAAAAAGTCACTCTCGCTTTTTTCTCTGGAATCAAAGAGACCCATCCGCGATTTTGACATTGTCGGATTCACGCTGCAGTATGAGTTGCATTTTACCAATATTCTCAATATGCTGGACTTGTCGGAAATTCCGATTCTGGCGCGAGATCGGACAGAGGCAGATCCACTCATCATTGCCGGGGGCCCCTGCGCGTTTAATCCGGAACCAATTGCAGAATTTATCGATGCTTTTGTTATCGGTGACGGCGAGGAGGTTGTCGCTGAATTTGTGGAAAAATTTCGCGCTTTAAAAAAGGAGAAAACGTCCAGAAAAACGCTGCTTCCCGAGTTGGCAAAAATCGAAGGCATTTATGTGCCATCTTTGTACGAAGCGGAATATGAGGGGATTCTTTTCAAAAGCTTAAAAGCGAAAGATGGAATATCGGCGCCGGAAAAAATCACGGCACGCATGGTCGATGCATTAAAAACGGAATATTATCCCACCAAGCCGTTGGTCCCGTTGATCGAGACGACGCATGACCGCTACTCGGTGGAAATCATGCGCGGTTGTACCCAGGGGTGTCGTTTCTGCAACGCAGGTTACATTTACAGACCTGTGCGCGAGCGCAGCGTCGATGAGTTGGAGCGGCATATCGAGGCTGTCATTAAAAACACCGGCTACGACGAGATTTCGCTGGCATCGCTTTCGACTTCTGATTACAGCCAACTATTGCCATTGCTCACGAGACTGTCGCGAAAACTGGAATCGGACATGGTGACGGTATCGTTTCCGTCGTTGCGCACGGAAAGTTTCACTCCGGAGATGGCGCGCTTCGGGCGCAAAATTCGCAAGACCGGTCTCACGCTGGCGCCTGAGGCAGGGACGTCGGAACTGCGCAATGTGATTAACAAAACCAATAGCAACGAAGACCTGCTGCGAGCGGCGGAAATTGCGTTTTCTAATGGGTGGAATTCGGTCAAGTTGTATTTCATGATCGGATTGCCAGAAGAAAAACCGGAGGATTTAGAAGGGATCGTTGAACTTGTCCGGCAAGTGAGAAAAATCGCCCAGAGTTATCGGGGGAAAAATATTAACATTTCTGTTTCGCCGTTCTGTCCCAAAGCCGGCACGGCTTTTCAGTGGGTGGCGCAAAGCTCCATCGAAGAAATGCAGCAAAAGATTTTTTACCTGAAAGATCGGCTGTCTGATTTCATGTTTAAATTTAGCTGGCGGGATCCGGAAGTCGCATTTCTGGAAGGAGTCATGGCACGCGGCGATCGTCGTCTGGGGGCGGTTATTCTCGATGCCTGGAAAAACGGCGCGAAATTTGACGCCTGGTCTGATCATTTCAATTTTCAGGCATGGCTGGATGCATTTGAAACCAATCAGCTCGATCCGCAGATTTTTGTGCGCCAGCGCGATTTAGACGAAGCGCTGCCGTGGGATCACATTGACAAGGGCGTTGCCAAAAAATATCTTGTCAAAGAGTATCAGAAATCTTTAGAGAGAACTCCCACGTCCGACTGCCGCACTTCGACCTGCCACGGCTGTGGGCTGATGACAACGGCGGCGTGCAAGGAGATTATCAGCGGCAATCGCGCTGATACCGAACCCAAAGTTGCTCATGATCCCGAACGCGAGAAGAAAAATTTTTACGGCAGGTCTTTGCGAAAAGTGACGGAGACAGCGCAACCGGAAGCGCGTTTGATTCGTTTGCGCTATTCCAAAGGCGAAGAAGTTCGGTTTACTTCTCATCTGGACTTGGTGACAATTTTTGAACGCGCCTTTCGCCGTGCCGGAATTAAATTAGCCTATTCTCAGGGATTTCATCCGCATCCGAAAATTGCTTACAGTCCGCCGCTGGCGATTGGTTTTACCAGCGAGGCAGAATATCTGGACGTTCAATATTTTCAGGAGCGCGGCAAAGAAATCATTACTCACTTGAATCGCGTGCTTCCGACAGGACTACGAATTTTGAAAGCGAAAAATATTTTCGGAAAACCGCGTTCTCTGGCGGCTGTTATCAATCGGGCAATTTATGAAATAAAATTGCCGGGAATTTTTGACAAATCGCAATTGAACGAAAAAATCATTAAGTTCATCGCGCGCGAGAGCGTCGTGGTGCAGCGGAAACGAAAAAATGACGTCGTGGAAGTCGATATTCGTCCTTACGTCGACGCCGTCAATTTGGACAGAGCTTCGCAGAAATTGGTAATGACAACACTTTTTCAAGAGTCAAAAACAGCGCGCATGCAGGAGATTTTAGCGGAGATGTTTGGCATGGACGAAGAAAAGATCGCTTTGACTCGGGTGCACAGAAAAGCGCTGATGATACAACTGGACCAAAAACAAATAACTCCGCTGGAAATATAAAAAAATTAATCACTCAAAAAATTTAGGGAATTATGAATAAAGAGATTCTAATAAACGCGGCGATCGGAGAGAAACGAATCGCCATTTTAGAGAACGGTCGTCTGGCAGAACTTTTTGTGGAGATGCCAGACAATGAGAGAATGGTGGGGGATATTTACCTGGGCAAAGTCGTCAATGTCGTGCGCGGAATGCGCGCGGCTTTCATCGATATTGGTTTGAAGCAAGACGCTTTTCTCCACTTTTCCGACATTGGCGAATCTTTTTCTACAGTGAGTTCAATGATTGACCCTGGCGAAGAAGGACACATTACGCAGGCGCTCGCGCCAGAAGATATTCGCGTCAGGCAACAAATACTTGTCCAAATCATCAAAGAGCCAATCAGCACCAAAGGGGCCCGCCTGACGACTCAGATTTCGATTCCGGGTCGTTTTTTAGTGCTGGTTCCCAATTCAAAATTTATTGGCGTTTCCAAAAAAATTGATAGCGCCAGAGAGAGAAAGCGGCTGCGCAAAATTGCGCGGGAAATTCGGCCGGAGGGATTCGGTTTGATCGTGAGAACCGTCGCCGACGGCAGAGACAAAATGGTGTTGGAAAAAGATGTTGAGAATCTAAAAAAGACCTGGAAAAGAATCCAGGCAAAAATCAAAAAAAATAAGCCGCCGCTATTGGTGTACAAAGACATGGGCATGACATCGAGCGTCATCCGCGATCTTTTCACTCGCGACATGACGCGCCTGATTGTGGATGACAGAAAATTGTACCGAAAAATTGTCACCTATCTCAAAGATGTGGCGCACGAGATGGCAGGCCTTGTCGAGTTTTACGATCGCACCACGCCGATATTTGACCATTACAAAATTGAGGATGAAATTCAAAACAGCCTTTCCCGCAAGGTGGAGCTCAAAAGCGGCGGATCCATCATCATTGATCAGACCGAAGCGCTGTGCGCCATTGATGTGAACAGCGGCAGATTTATCGGCAAAAAAACACAGGAACAAAACACGCTAAAGATCAATCTGGAAGCCGCAAAGGAAATCGCTCGTCAACTGCGCTTAAGGGATCTTGGCGGCATTATTGTCATTGATTTCATCGACATGCGGGAAGGAAAAAATAAGAAGCGTCTTCACGATGAATTGAAAAGTGAACTCAAAAAAGATCGCGCGCAGGCAAACATTCTGCCATTGAGCGATTTTGGTTTGATTGAAATGACGCGCGAGAGAATCAGGCCGAGTATTATGTACGCCTTCAGCGAAACATGCCCAACTTGCGGTGGTTTGGGGAGAATTACGTCAAAAAGCGCTGTTTTTAGCCAGATAGAGCGCTGGATCAAGAGATTTCGCGCTAAATCGAAAGAGCGCCGTTTGAAAATCGTCACGCATCCGGAGATGAAAACTTACCTCACTCAGGGAATAAAAAGTCCGATCCGGCGGCTGATGTGGCGTTACTTTTTGAAGATCGAGGTAGCTGGCGATTGGAATTTGGAATTCGATGAATTTCAAATTTTCTCAAAAAAGCAAAATATTGACATCACGGACAAATTTAAATCTTGACTTAATGAATAAAAATTATTATATTCAAAATCTTGAATATCGCTGATAATTTGAGAAAAAAAGTAGTCATATTAAGATATTTGATTTGGAGGAAAATTTAATGTACGCAATTGTTGAAGTTGCCGGGATGCAATTCAAAGTGCACAAAAACGATGAAATTGTCGCGCCGAAGCTGCATGTGGAGACCGGAAGCGAAGTCGAGTTTGATCGGGTTTTATTTGCATCGGACGAAGAAAAAGTTCATGTGGGAAATCCTGTTGTAAAAGGCGCAAAAGTCAAAGCTACTGTTGTCGGCGATGAGCGTGGCAAAAAAGTCATCGTTTTCAAAAAAAAACGGCGCAAAGCTTATAAACTTAAAAAAGGACATCGTCAGGATTTTACTCGTTTAAAAATTGAAGATATTATTTTATCATAAAGCGTTTTGGAGGAAATAAAAAATGGCTCACAAGAAAGGCGTTGGAAGCTCTAAAAACGGACGCGATAGCAAACCAAAAATGCGCGGCGTCAAAGTGTATGGCGGACAAAAAGTAACCGCCGGAAGCATTCTGGTTCGTCAATGCGGAACCAAAATTCACGCCGGAGAAAACGTAGGCATGGGCGGAGACTTTACTTTGTTTTCCAAGATTGACGGCAAAGTTCAGTACACTACGCACGGAAAATCGAAAAAGCGGGTGCGCGTTTTACCGGCATAAATTTTCACATTTGCCTGTGTGCTATTGCCCTGATTGCTTGTTCAGGAATATCAACCGGCAGTGGACACCATTTTTTTGTTCGAAAATGAATAGCTCTAGTTTTTAAATAAAAGACCACTCAATTCAAATAAGAGGAGAATGTTATGGCGCGAAAAAAAATTGCTTTGATTGGTGGAGGACAAATTGGTGGTATTTTGGCGCTTCTGGTTGCTCAAAAAGAACTGGGCGACGTCGTAATGGTTGATATTCCCGAAAAGGAAGGCGTGGCAAAAGGTAAAACTCTGGATATTGCTGAAGGGACGCCATTGATGGGCGTTGACTGCAATTTGTCCGGTACAAGCAACTATGCTGACATTACCGGAGCAGACGTGGCGATTATTACGGCAGGCGTGCCGCGCAAACCGGGAATGTCTCGCGAAGATTTGCTTGATGTGAACCTTAAAATTATGACCAATGTAGCGGAAAATGTCAAGAAATATGCTCCTGATGCATTTTGCATTATTACGACCAATCCGCTCGACGCAATGGTCTATTCTTTCAAAAAAATCACCGGTTTTCCTAAAAATCGCGTGGTCGGCATGGCCGGCGTACTGGATACCGGCAGATTCAAATCATTCGTGGCAATGGAACTGGGCGTTTCCGCGGAAGATATTACAGCGACAGTTCTCGGCGGACATGGGCCCACGATGGTTCCGCTGCCTCGTTTGGCGACTGTTGGCGGCGTGCCGCTGACGGAATTGTTACCGCAAGAAAAGATTGACGCAATTGTCGCGCGTACCCGCAAAGCCGGCACCGAAATCGTTGGTCTGTTGGGTAACGGCAGCGCATTTTTCAGCCCGGCAATCAGCGCCATCGAAATGGCAGAATCTTATATCAGAGACAAAAAACGCGTTTTGCCCTGCGCCACTTATCTGGAAGGCGAATATGGAATTAACGGCTACTACATCGGAGCGCCCGTGATTATTGGCTCCGGCGGCGTGGAAAAAGTGTTGGAAATCAAGCTCACTGACGAAGAGAAAGCCATGTTGAAGAATTCTTTGGAAGCCGTGAAAAAAGCAGTCGCTGACACGAAACTTTGATTTTGAACATGAAATGAAAGTTGATTAGAAACCGAGGATTTTATTTCTCGGTTTCTTTTTATCTGATGACTTCTATTCAACTAAATTAGTCAACGAGGCATTTTCATGAAAATGATTAAAGAAAAACTCGATCAGGCAATTCGCATTCTGCAAGAAAAAAATATTGATCTCTGGCTCATTTTTGTCCGCGAAAGTCACACATTAACCGATCCCAGTTTGCCGCTGATTTTCGACGGGACTTGTACCTGGCAATCGGCTTTTTTGATTTCTGCCACCGGAAAAACAACCGCTATTGTCGGGAATCTGGATTATTCCGCGGTGAACGACCTTGGCGTTTACGACAAAGTGATTAGTTACAAAGCCTCCCTCAGAGAGGACTTGCTCAAAGAAATTTCTGCCCTGAATCCAAAATCCATTGCTTTGAACTATTCTACTAATGACCACGTTTCCGATGGTCTGACGCATGGGATGTTCCTTCTGCTCAACGATTATCTGAAAGACACCGATTACGCCAATCGATTCACCTCGGCGGAGAAAATAATCTCTGCACTTCGGGGACGGAAATCGCTGTCTGAATTGGAACGTCTGAAAAAAGCGATCAACATTACCATTGACATTTTCGCTGAAGTAACGCGCATGTTGAAACCAGGGCTGTCGGAAAAAGAAATCGCCCAATTTGTATTAAAACGCGTGGATGAATTGGGAGTGGGTCTGTCCTGGGATGCGACATCCTGCCCATCAGTTTTTACCGGCCCCGATACTGCCGGAGCGCATTACGGTCCCACGGGTCGCAAAACCGAGCGCGGTCACATCATGAATATGGATTTTGGCGTGCGCGTAGCTGACTACGTCTCTGATTTGCAGCGCACGTGGTATTTTTTGCGTGAAGGAGAAACAGAAGCGCCGGCTGCCGTGAAAAAGGCGTTTGAAGCAGTGCGGGATTCAATTACCAAAGCAGCAGAATTTCTCCGCCCAGGTGTCGAAGGCTGGGAAGTTGACAATGTCGCCAGGCAACACATCGTCAATTGCGGTTTTGACGAATATCCGCACGCGCTGGGCCATCAGGTTGGCAGAGAGGCTCACGATGGCGCCGGAGTGCTTTGTCCGATCTGGGAACGGTACGGCGATCTGCCCTATTTAAAAGTCGAAGCGGGTCAGGTGTACACGCTGGAGCCGCGCGTGACTTGTGAGGGCTACGGCGTCGCCACGATTGAGGAAGAAGTGGTAGTGACGGAAAATGGCTGTGAATTCCTTTCGCCGCGGCAAATGGAGTTGTTTTTGGTGAGCTAAGTCAATTTTCCGAAAAAAAATTTTTACTATTCGGGAAAAATCAGCCAAATTGGCGTTCATCCGCATGCTTTGCAAAATTATTCAATGATTTTCTGATAAAAAGGAAAAAGCTGGTTTGAAAAAAATGGGGAAAAAGATATGTTAAAATTAGTCGAATGTGTGCCAAATTTTAGCGAAGGGAAAAATCTACAGGTCATCGAAGCGATTGCTGATGAGATTCGGGACACTGAAGACGTCAAACTTCTGGACGTAGATCCTGGCGCCGACACCAATCGCACTGTCGTTACTTTCATTGGATCGCCCGCGGGTGTGAAAGAGGCAGCTTTTCGGGCAATAAAAAAGGCGGCAGAATTGATTGATATGCGTCATCACAAAGGCGAACACCCGCGCATGGGCGCAACTGATGTGTGTCCGTTTGTGCCGGTTTCCGGCGCGACGGTGGAAGATTGCGTGCAAATTGCCAAAGAAGTCGCCGCGCGTACGGCAAATGAATTGGGTATTCCGGTTTACTTGTACGAAGAAGCGGCGACGCGACCCGAGCGGAAAAGTCTGGCAGATATTCGCAAAGGTGAGTACGAAGGCTTGCCGGAAAAATTGAAAGATCCGGAATGGAAACCGGATTTCGGCGAAGCGGTTTTTAACGAAAAATCCGGTGCCACAGTGATTGGCGTGCGAGAATTTTTGATTGCCTACAATGTCAATCTGAACACACGAGACAGAAAACTGGCGCACGACATTGCTCTGACTATCCGCGAGGCAGGACGCGCCAAGCGAGACGCCGAAGGAAAAATCATTCGCGATGCAGAAGGAAAAGCAATTAAAGTCCCCGGTCGGCTGTCGGCCTGTCGCGCTGTTGGCTGGTACATCGATGAATACGGTCAGGCTCAGGTCTCGATAAATCTGACAAATTACAAAATTACGCCGCCGCACGTAGCTTTTGACGTGGTTTGCGAAGAAGCTGAAAAACGCGGTTTACGCGTTACCGGCAGCGAATTGGTGGGACTGATTCCGTTGCAGGCAATGCTGGATGCCGGGAAACACTATCTGCGCAAACAAGGGAAGTCTCCCGGAGTTCCGGAAGAAGATCTGATTGAAGCTGCTGTTGTTTCCCTGGGGTTGCGCGATGTGAGCGAATTTGATCCGGTGAAAAAAATCATCGAATATCAGGTTCGCACAACTAAAGGTCCGCTGGTAAAAATGGATCTGCGCGATTTCGCCAATGTACTTTCTTCCGAATCACCGGCGCCAGGCGGGGGAAGCGTTTCTGCACTGGCAGGCGCGCTGGCGTCTTCATTGAGCGGAATGGTGGCAAATCTCACCTCAGGGAAAAAGGGCTATGAATCTGTCTGGGAAGAAATGAACGAAATCGCAGTAGAGGCGCAGCATCTTAAAGACGAATTGCTCCGCAGCGTCGATCGCGACACCGAAGCGTTCAACCAACTCATGGCTGCTTTTTCCATGAAGAAAAAAACAGAAGAACAAGCCGCGTTGCGCAGCGAGGCGATTGAAAATGCTACAAAATTCGCCTGCGAAGTGCCGCTCAGCGTGATGGAATTTTCGGCGAAAGTTTTGCGGTTGGCAAAAATCGCAGCGGGAAAAGGAAATGACAACGCTGCCAGCGACGCCGGGGTTTCCGCGCTCATGGCGAGAACTGCTGTAGAAGGTGCGGGACTGAATGTGAAGATCAATCTGCCCGGAATTCAGGACAAAAAATTTGTGAAAAAAATGAGAGTCCGCGTCGATGAAATTCGCGCCGACGCGGAAAAATTGCAAAAAGAAGTGCTGGAAATTGTGACTGAAAAAATTGAAGCGCTGTAACTCATAAAAACCCAATTTTCTTGAAAAAACCGGTTTCTATCGTCGCAAAAAAATGACAATAAAATGCAAAAACATTTTGACTGCGTAGGTTTTGGCATTTGCGCTGCGGACTACCTGTGCCTCGTACCGAAATACCCGAAATTGGACGAAAAAACGGAAACCGTTGAATTCTCAAAACAAGGCGGGGGTCCATGCGCCACGGCTCTGGTCGCTTTGGCTCGGTTAGGCTTCGACACGTCTTTTATTGGAAAAATAGGGACCGACGGCGACGGCGATTTTGTAATCAATAATTTTCGCGCGGAAGGCGTCGATACGACGGCAGTGATCCGGGACAAAAAAATGCCGACAAACAAGGCGTTCATCTGGATTGATCAGGTGAGCGGGAAAAAATCCATTGTTCTCGATAGCCATCGTTACCAGCCGGTTGAGCCGCGGGAGCTGAAGCTTGATTTCGTCCGCGATGCCGCGTATGTACTCATCGACGGCAGAGATACAGCAGCAACGTGGAAAATTATTGACTGGGCAAGGGCGAGGCAAATTCCGATTGTGCTGGATGCCGGCAGTCCGCGCCGGGAAATGGAGAAGCTGTTGCGCGCTGTGGATTATGCCATCGTTTCGCACAGCTTTTGCCATCAGTTTTTTCAAACCGATAATTACGAAATAGCAATTAGAAAACTACTTGATTTTGGCGTCAGGACCGCTGTCGTAACCTGCGGAGAAAAAGGAAGTTACGGTGGCGATGAAAAGGGCGTTGTTTTTCAACCGGCGTTTCAGGTAAAGGTCGTAGACACCACCGGCGCCGGGGATGTTTTTCACGGCGCTTTTGTCGCCGGACTGCTTCGCGGATTGCGGCTGGAAGAAAATTTGCGCTCCGCCAATGCCATGGCTGCGATAAAGTGTCAGACTTTAGGGGGACAGAAAGGCATCCCAAAGCAGGAAACTGTTCTGAATTTTATGCGTTTCAACGATAGCACGCGTTGAAATTGAGTGAGTATTTTTTGCTAAAATTAACCCGGAGGTGTGAGAAAATGAGAAAAGTTTTTTGGGGAATGCTAATATCGCTTTTAGTTTTGAGCAGCGCCAATATTTTCGCCCAACTCAAAATTCAACAGGGTGACGAACTTTACGTGAAGCCTAATTTCGAGAATTTGCGATTGTCACCCAACGGATCAGTGATTTGCCGCTTGTCTCAGGGCACGAAAGTCATCGCGCTCGGCGAACAGGGCAATTGGGTTGCGGTGCAGATTGTCGGCTACATTTGGAAAGGCTCGCTGAGTCAAGACCGTTTTAGCATCAAAGGCTACACGATTCGCGCATTGCACATTTTAGTCGCTACCGAGCAAGAAGCGAAAGAAATCAAATCGCTGCTGGATGGCGGAGCCGATTTTCGGAAATTAGCAAAAGAACGATCGATTGGTCCTAATGCTAAAAAAGGCGGGGACCTGGGAATCATTACCAAAGGCGATTTTTTGCCGGAATTAGACAGTACTTTGAGCGGTTTGAAAGTGGGCGAAATCAGCGCTATCGTCAAAACAAAAATGGGCTATTCTATTTTCAAGCGATACGAGTAAGCCCATTTTTTTGCAACATTTCAGCGATTTTTTTGAACTTTAAACCAGACCTCAAGTGACTCGAAGGACTTCGTTGAGCGTGGTGATGCCTGCCAGCGCTTTGCGAAGTCCGTCATAGCGCAGGGTAGTGAAGCCTTCATGTTTCGCCGCTAAAAAAAGTTCGCGATATGGTTTGTTTTGAAAAACCAACGAACTCAGAGTTTCATTGAAAATGAGAACTTCAAAAACGGGAATGCGCCCCAGATAGCCTGTCCCCAGGCAATTCTTGCAGCCCAATCCCCGCTTAAATTTAAAATCTTCCGGCAGACTTTTTAGTCCGGCGTTTTGCAGAATTTCCGCATCCGGACGATATTCTGCCTGACAATAAGGACAAACCTTGCGCACAAATCGTTGAGAAACGATGCCGCGGAGAGCGAGCGCAAATTGTTCGATCTCTACGCCAAAATTTTTCAAACGATAGATTGTTTTTATTGCGTCTGCCGCTTGAATCGTGGCAAAAGCAGTCATTCCGGAAAGGCCTGCTTCCAAAAGCAACTCAGCCTCTTGCTTGCTGCGAACCTCACCCAGAGCCAGAGAATCCACGTCATGATGAAACAAAGCTTTCATCACCTTAGCAAAATCAAGATCTGAATTTGTCGTTACAGAAATTTGATTAACTCCTTCCAGATGAGCTTCCACCGGCGTTTCGATGGTTGTAATATTTTTCGTGAAATGATTGAGCTCGTTCAAGACAGAGTACAAAGTCGTCGTCTTTCCACATCCGGCTGGGCCGGAGAATAAAATAACAGTATTGTGGTAAGACAAAAGACGACGAATCCGCTGCAGATCATGCAGCGATAACCCCAAGCGTTCCAGACGAATAATATCCAGATGGTCGTTGACCATGCGGAGAGTAATTTTTTCGCTGGTCGCGGTGGGAATAATATTTACGCGGCACTGAATTTTATTGCCGCTCAATGGCTCCGAAAAAATTCCTTCTGCTATATTGTTTTTCTCAAAATTATCAATGCTCGCTATCTGCTTGATTACTTTCGGCAAGGATGAGGCGTAACTCTGAGGCAGCGTGACCACTCGCTGAAGAACGCCGTTTAAGCGAAATCTGACGACCAACGTGTTCTGAGATGTAATTTCCAGATGGATATCGCTGGCGTTGGTTTCGCGAGCGGTCTCCAGTAAGCGATCAAGTACATTCTTCGCCGAAGGTAGCGATCCGGTCTGCTCTGCTGATCGTGCCCATCGAAGCCCCTGCTTCTCGACATCGAGTTTGGAGAAATCAATTTTTAGCGGCTTATCCGACTTTTTCTCCGCGACTTTTTCATCATTGAGATATTCAAAATCGGAATTTTTGAGCACAAGAGTAATGATGTGCTTGTCGGTCGCTTTTTTGACAAACTCAACCAATTTCTGATAAGGCGGGTCCTTGATGGCAATGGTGATTTCATTAATATCAACCAGCACAGGAATGAAACGAAAATCAGCGGGAATATTCACTGTCTGGAGTTCGTCAACTTCCATTCGCGAAAGGCCGTTTACCTGCTCCATAAATGGCACGTTGAATATTTCTGCAATGGATTGCGCCAGTTTTGTTTCGTCGAGCTTAAAATGAGACAACAATGTTTTCGTAATCCCTTCCCGACTGAGTTGAGTACGGAGCAAATTTTGCGATTGAATGATTTGAGATTTTGTAATCAGCCCCTTTTTTATCAGTTCCTGAATAAAAACTTGATCTTCCTGAAATGCCATTTTCAACCTCGATGCGTCGTTTTAGTCACTAAAATTTCTCACTCTGGCGGATCGTTGTCCATGGAAAAAATCAAATCGATATCGCTTTGATTGATGGAATCGTCTTCATCCACTTTCATCAACAGGCTCTCTCTGATGAGTTTTTTTATCTGTGATTCATTGAATTGATTGTCGACAAGTTCCAAACCCTCAAGAGCTATGTCGCGCTTCAACCTGTCATTCCCGTTCGCCATCAGTGGTCTGCCACAACCGCCGCAGTACAGGTCTCCGGCCTCATTAATAAAAGAGCAGCGACAAACATTTCCCAGAGGAACGCCGCAATGCGTGCAATAAGACGCCCAATCCTTGTTGTCAGCGCCGCAAGATTTGCAAATCATGTTTTCTCCCGTTTCTGTTAATAGCTTTGCTGCAAACTTTTTTTCTCAAAATAAGCGACTAATTCCGCTATTTTTGAAGCCGTGATCGGTTTGACAAGGAACCAATTAGCGCCAGCCTTTTTCGCTTCGAATAGATTTTCTTTGCTTGAGAAAGAACTAACCATGACCACGATGGAAGAAGGCGATATTTCATTTATCTGTTTGAGGATTTCCAGCCCGGATTTTCCCGGCATAACAATGTCCAAAAAAGTAATGAATGGCTGGCTTTTTTTAAATTCCGCCAATCCGGCTTCCCCGTTAACAGCGGCAATGGTATCATAACCCAAATGGCTGAGCACCGTTTCCAGCAAATAACGATTGACTTCAGAATCATCAATAATTAACATCTTTTTGGTGATTCCGCTGTCGAATTTTTGAGTGGTTTTTTTAGGAGACATGGTGACCACCCCTCTCTTTTTTTTGCTAAACGTTTTCCAACATCTCTAACTGAAAATTATGACAAATATTCCGACAGCTTAATTGAACGCCATCAATAATTTGTTTTTCTTAATCCCATGTTTTTCAATTTTGCTGTAAAGAGTTCCACGATGGATGTTTAAAATTTTCGCAGCGCGACGTAAATTCCAATTGGTTTCGATTAACACTCGCTCGATCAACTTTTTTTCCATCTGAGCCAAAGGCAACAACGGCATATTCCATGAGTTTGCTGGGTCGTTGCTTGCTCCGGCGATCTGATCTGGCAGGTCCCGCTCCGTTACTGTGCTTGACTCGCAAAAAACAACTGCCCGCTCAATCGTATTGACTAACTCTCTCACATTGCCTGGCCAAGAATATGAGTTGAGCAACGCTTGTGCCTTCGCCGAAATTGACTTAATTGGTTTATTCATCTGCTCCGCGAAATGTTGG
Organism: Calditrichota bacterium; assembly: GCA_013152715.1. NCBI lineage: Bacteria > Pseudomonadati > Calditrichota > Calditrichota bacterium. The sequence continues at coordinate 28,612 of JAADFU010000094.1, read as the reverse complement.
AGAAAATGAGTCAGAAGCACCGGAATATCTTCACGTCGCTCGCGAAGCGGTGGAATATGAATATTAACCACATTCAACCGATAAAATAAGTCCTCGCGGAAAAGCCCCTTTTCCACCGCTTGTCTTAAATCTCTGTTTGTGGCGGCGACGAGGCGCACGTCCACTTTAATTGTCTGATTGCCGCCAATTCGCTCAAATTCCTGGTTCTCGAGCACGCGCAACAGTTTTGCTTGAATAGAAATTGAAAGGTCTCCGATCTCGTCCAGGAAAATGGTGCCGCCGTCCGCCAATTCAAATTTCCCAATGCGTTTTTGAATCGCTGAGGTAAACGCGCCTTTTTCATGGCCGAAAAGTTCGCTTTCAATGATATTCTCAGGCAGAGCGGCACAATTTAGTTTGATGAATGGTTTATTTTTTCTTGGACTGGATTGGTGAATGGCATTGGCGCAAAGTTCTTTTCCGGTTCCGGATTCGCCGGTGATGAGCGCTGTCGCACTTGTGCGGGCGACTTGCAAGATTTGACGAATGACATTTTTGATCTGCTGGCTTTGGCCGATAAAATTATGAAACCCAAACAATTCATCCAATCTCGCCTGCAAAAGATTTTTTTCCAGCAAAACTTGCTGCGATTTTACCAGACGTTCTGTCAAAAGCGACAACTGATACATATCAATAGGCTTGGTGATATAGTCGCAGGCGCCTTTTTTGATCGCCTCGACCGCAGTTTCCACTGAAGCGTGGCCCGTAGCGATGACGATGGAGACTTCGGGATCTTCACGGATAATTTCTTCCATCAATGTAATACCATTCATGTCCGGAAGCAGCAAATCGATGAAAATGATTTTCGGATAATGTTTGTGGTAAAGCAATAAACCGTCAGCAGCATTTTTAGCGAGCAGATGCGGATAATTATTGTTTAAGAAAAAACGCTCCATAATTTTCAGATCAACAATATCATCGTCGACCACCAGAACTGTTCTCGGATCATTGTTTTCATTTTCCATAGCTGTGTTCTCATTCGCTGTGATTGGCCAAATTTTGTTGATCATCAGAAAAAGCCCATGCCGCTGGCAGAGGGGCGACAACCAGCGGCAGTGGACAGGCGCTGACTAAACAGCGCCATCTATTTAAAAATACAGGGGCGTTTTTGCTAACTGCGAAAAATTAATTGGGCAGGGAATTTGATTTTTCCCCGTTTTGATTTCCAAATTCCAATCGGCGTCATGAATGTTGCCGGACGAATTGACGCTGGCGCGAACAGTGGCGCCTGTCACCTGAGAGAGAAATGTGACCAATTGTTTGCCTTCTTCGCCCCAGCCGATTTCACTGCCATAAAAATCGATGGTAGCATTTTTGTTGAACATTTTGCTGAAAAATTTCCATTCATCGGATTCGCTCTTCACGGATTTCACGTCCACAATTTCCTTAGCACTTAAAATGACCGTCCCCGGCGCGCCGTGGCAGAAGAACATTAAATGGTCAATTTTTTTCCCTTTCCATTGCACTAATTCTTCCAGAGTCAAATTAATTTGCCTCAGCGTTGTATTTTCAAAATCATAAACGACAGCCACTGCCTCTTTGTCTGCCGCGTCGGCAATCGCTTGTGCATTCTGGATTTTGCTGGAAACGAAAATGACGTTCAACGGCTTCATTGAATGGTTCGCTTGTGCCCATATTTGATGCGTCCCGCTAAAAATTAATAACAGCATCCCAAAAATGACCACACATCCCGACAATGTTTTTTCCTCACGCATTTCCCAACCCCTTTCATATTTGAGAGTTATGTTTCGTTGGAATTCAATATTCTATCTAACAAAAAGCGTACCATTAGCTAGAAAATAGAATTATTATTTCAAGGTTTTTAGGCTGACGCAAATAAAAAAACTAATTTGTTTAACATATTGTAAATAAAAGAAATAAAGCAGTAGAAAAATTGCTAAAAATTTAAATGTCTTTTGAGCAAATGACTGGTTGTTCAAAAAGAGAATTATGATTAGGCAATATTTCATTTTGAAATGTGAAATTTGTTCAGATTGGAAGAAAAGAGTTTTAGTAAAAATTTAGCAGAAACAAATTCGGCAGGTCGTCAACTAAAATGAAAATATTTTCCACGTTAAACAATCCCAAATCTGCCTTGGAGGATGTGCGCTGTTTGTAACAAAAAAAATGAAAGACTCATTATTCCCACCAGGAAATTTTGCGCAAAGCGAATAATGCAGGAAAATAAGGCGGGCTCATTTTCATTAGTCTTTGGTCCCAGTGGTAATCTTTGAGATAGCCTTTTCTGCTGTAGTAGCTTCCGACCAGCCCCACGGCGCCGCGTGAATTTTGAATCAAACCGCCCAATAAATGCAAACGTCCGTAACGATCATATTTGTAGCGATCGACCCAAAAATTCTTGTTTGGAGCCGTGGCAGGGTCCAAAGTCATAATGCTTGCTTGAATTGTCCGATCTTGATCGTGATGGTTATTGTAAACAATAATATCTCGTTCTGAAAGCAATCCCAACAAATCGTTGGAGTTTGGGTTTACGCGCGGATCATCGGCGTAAACGATGTCGCCTGTGATTCTCATGTAGCCGCGGGTTCCCACAGTCACTTTTCCATTGACTGTGCCTTTGACGCGCACTGTTGGCCTTGAGCCGCTATTCGTGATGTAAATAACGCCGTTTGTGCTATTGAGGTTGTAAGTTGTATATTCCCATGATTTGGGCGTTTTCGAAGAATTTTTCGCTGCGATTTTCACTGTGCCGTTCGATCGGAACTTCATCCAGACGTGCCTTTTTGAAATGTAGATGCCTCCGTTCTTCGCGGCATCGATTAAGTCCTGAGGAATTTGAGTCGGCATAGGAAGTTTAGGAATTCCCCATTCTGTGCCGCCGTAAAATTTGGGATCTGTCAGGCCGTAGTAATATTTACGATAAGGGCTATGTGAATTATAGACTTTTGCGCTCGTCACTTTTCCGTAAAAAACAGGTCGTCCTGCCATCTGAAAATAAGTGTTTGTGTGGCAGGGACCGTAAATTGTGTCTCCTGTGGCAAACCAGATATTTCCTTCGTGATTTGTGAAATAGGCATAGCGTGAAAATGAGGGGCGCGTTAGCAAAACGATCACCGTGTCTGTCTTATTCATAAAGTGACCAATAGAAGTGACTCTTATCTCAGTCGGGCCTAACTTTGGATCATCTTTTTGTCTTTCAAGAAAGTAAGAAAAATGACCGCCATCAATAGGCTGATTTTTAATGCCTTTTATTTCATTGATGTTGACTGTCAAGGCATTTAATGCAATTGTAGCGCCAGTGTTTGCGACATTTTTGACAACTAATTTCTTGTATTTATCCGAAAAATTATTCACGCTGGCGGTGGTGTAGCGATTTGCCTGCATCCGCAATGTAGAAGTACTGATGAAAAACCCCATGATAATGAAAGCGATGTAACGTCCCATGATTTCACCTGTTGTAGTTTTCTAGTCAATCATAATGGCTCAATAAATTTTTTGGCACAATTCTGGTGACATATTTCGCTTCTCCATATTCATCTTTTTCAAGGTCACTACTCGCTAACGTCAAAGAGATTTCAATTTCCCGGATACTTGCCAATGAATCGGAGACAACCGGCGTCGGCAAATTTTTCCCAAATTTGTTGAAATACTTCAAATTGAATCTGGAAATGCCAAACGGAAAACGGGTAATTTTATTTGAATTTTCTTTGCGTATGAGTATCTTGTTGAATTTGTGGTTCTTATGTTTAACTGGAACCATCTTGTAAACAACTCTGATGGAATCGTAAACTAATGATGGATCTTTGTCATAAGAAAACACGATGCGATTGCTGTCGGCGACTTGAATCGCGCCGAGCGGATTTAGCAATCCATGTCCGATTTTGCGAAAGTCATATTCCAGAATGTCAGTAACAACGTGCAAATTTTCTTGATTGATGGCGCTCCGCTGGGTGTTGTAAAGATGCAATGTCGAGTTTGTATTTACCCGGAGGCCTATCATGATAATCCATCCGGCGAAAAATAGCGCTAATAATGTTTCTCTAATAGCATTCATGGCAAATCCGTCTCAATTTTTTATTGACTATAAAAATAATGATAAGCAAAAAGTTTTTTCAAAGTGATCGTTTTATCGCCTGCATCTTTCATAAATGGTGAAAATATCTCCACTACCATCCTTTTGAAATAGGTTCGGCTGGTAGAAACTTTATCCGGCTTCGTTAATGTTGCATAAAAAACGCTGATATAAATTGTGTAAGGTACGTTTCCCGACAATGTATCTGTAACAGAAAAACCGTTAAAATCATCGATGTCGTCAAAATAAGGATAATGCTCATTTCCGTCAGGGCCCAGACGAATCGGCTTGGTGAACGAACTGGGAATCGTCGCGGATTTGTTTTCATCGAAGCGCAGCGCTTCCGCTTCTTCAATGTACTTTTGCGCTAAAACTAATCCATTCAAGACGCTTTCGCTTGAATAAAGCGTGCTTTGATTCTCACGAATCGAGCTGTTTATTGTAAGCGTGAACATTGACAGCAGCAAAAGTCCGCCGATGACCAAAATCAGATCGCCTTTTCCCATTTTTCTTAACCCAATTTTAAATAACTAATTACAAATAAGATCGTTGCCGCGCAAAATCACTAACTGTGAGTTAATAATCTCAGTGACAATCATGTGATAAAAATTATTCGAACCATGAAATCAAATTCATTGTCAAAAGACTTTTTGTGTTGTTTCGCACATTTTCAACAGCTTCATAGCTGTACTGAATATCTGCAGTGCCGCGCAAACGAGCGGTCTTATCTTTACCGCCGAGTACCACACCGCCGATAATCCTGTTCGTACCCACCGAGTTGAAGATTTCCGGCGAGGGTCCGACGACGTAAACGATGCCATACCAGAAAAAATTGCCTGACAGCGTCAAAGTGCCATCGATTACCAAAATTCCGTGACCGACAACGCCGCCGGAAAATTTCAAATCACCCTGTCCGTAAACAATAACCGGCGTATTTTTGGATCCAAATGTCACCGAACTATAGGTTCCCGCTGGCAGACGGTAATCAGCGCTGGCAGTAATGGGATCGATAAAAACCGACGGATCATCTACTGCTTTGACGTGTACACTGGGCATTCCGCCAAATCCAACGACGTGATCTTCTTGTTTGTCATGGTAAAGTTTTTGTACGATGTTGACGCTATCCGTTGTTGAGTGAACGGCGACGCCAGGCAAATCGCTGGAATCAGACGACAAATTTCCGGTATAGTCGTGATTATTGCCATCGATTAGCGGCGCGCCGTTGAGATCAAGCACCGGATTCTGACCCGGGAAAGCGACAGCCGCCTCCAGCGGCGGTATTGTTAATTTCGACAATACTATTTTCGCCGAAGCTTCTTTTCTTTTTTTATTGTACCAAGCTTTTACCGCTACTGAAATTGTATCTCCGATTGTTGGATTAGCGGAAGCCGATGAAATGGCAACCGTGTCGATTCCGCCTTCCATATATTGATCTTCCTCGACAAAAGTACCGTGCAATGATTTATTCTGATTTAGCTTTTTCAGATAATTATTCAGCGCTGACCGGGCAATATTAGTCGCGGTCACCGAACTAAAATAATCGCTGGTGTTGGTCATCGACTGGACCGGATAACCGATCAAGGCCAATTTTATAAATGCCAATGAAACGGACAATCCAATCACTATGAACAGCGCGGCTTTTCCCATTTGCAAAATCTCTGCTGATTTATGGTTCTATAAATTTAAATTTTTGGGGAAATAGACTTTTCCCCAATAAGCGCTCCCGAAATGATTTTCAATTTGAAATTGAGTCTCTGCACGCAAACGGACCCGAATCGCTTTAATTTGATTCACATAATTCACATCCGCTAATTTGCCGTAGCTGATAGGATTCATATTTTCATCAAAGTAAGCGAGATTGAAATAAACAATTCCCAAAGCAACTTTTTCGGGATTTTGATTATTCATCTTGCGATACAGGTGGCGAATGTGTGGATTGGATTTCACAGCACTGACTTTCCGGTCAAAATAAAACGAAACCGAATCCATGAGCCCATTATTGTCATAATCGCAATAAAAAGTGATTTTATTTGAATCCAACGCTCCTAATTTAAATTTAGGAGCGGTTTTCATGTAGCCAATTTTGGCAAAATCATGGTCGATTAACTCGGCAATTCCAACGACCATTTCCTGGGCGATTTTGTCGCCTGACAACTGCCTGGAAACAGATTTCACGTTGCCATCGACGCCGACGACTATCATCATTAAAAGTGAAAAAATGACAATTGAAATCATTATGTTGAAAGCCGTTTGCATCGTTCTCCTGTTTTATTTGAAATACGAAACTACCGTCGCTAAAATCAGCGAATCCGGATTGTGCATGTATTTCGGATTTTTTACCGTCACTTCAATTCTTTTGAGATATGTTTTCGTACTAATAAAATTTCTCTGAGTCAACGGATTCGCGTAGCCAACTTTCACATTAATCACGTACCCCTCGATTCGCGGCGTATCGACCTTTTTGCTGAAATTGTTGTAATCATCTACGTCGTCAAAAGGCGGCTCTCCAGTTTCTTTGCTCAGATTGTCCACACCCGTCAATTGAGAAGGAGAGGCGACCCTTTTTGATCCGGTCGTATTTTCATCAAAAGACCGCGAAGTGATTTCTTCTATCAGCGCTTGCCCCAGACCGATTCCCGTAATATGTACTTCGTTCTCTGTAATCGCTTTGTTGGTGACAAAAATTGTGCTGTTAATTGATAAAATTAATATTCCTAAAATCACAAAAGCGCCGATCAATAGAAAATTCTGCATCATCACTGATCCCTCAGATGAAATTATTAAATGCGGTACACCTCGGCATGGATGGAAGAATCATGTTGTTCCCGTATTACACATGATTGAAGAATGAAAGTGTACCGCATTTTTTTCTCTAAAGTTTTAAATAGACATAAACCGTTCCGCTAATTTTCCCGTTTGGATTCGGCGCATCCAGACTAATGGTGACTTCCGCCATTTGCGGTTTGTCTTCGATCGGGTCCAGATTATTTAACAGTGAAGTAGTGAAATAAGTACTGCCAAATCCATAGCGATCTTTGTCCGGCATAAATTTTTCTACGGATAATTTTCCCGCTGAAGTGGAGGCAGACATTGACGAACCAGCCGATGGTGGATTGCCATGCTCGTCCCAGACGCGAATATGAATATTAGCGACTTCTCCGGGATTCAATGAATCTACCGGAGGATCCACGTAAACTTCAAAATGTGTAATTGCACCGCCAAATACTGCCTTGGTGGTCGTGAAAACCGTCGCATCATTTCCGTTTTGGTCTCTGCCCCAGGTGTAGGCGTAAATTACAGCAATGCCGTCATTTTCGCCCGTATCGCCGCAGCTATTTGTCACTTCGCCCATCTCAAAATCCGGCAAAATAATCGGTAAATTCATCCCTTCCTCGTTCGGATTTGGGATTTGATGCGGATTCAACCGCGGATCAGCGGGACAAGTTGTGGGAAACGGATTCCCCGAAAAAAGCGACACATGAGCAAATCCGTCGGCGGATGTTTTGGTGTCTGTGGTGATTACTCCGCCCGTGGAAGTGAAATAGACTGTCGTGTTTTGCTCGACCGGGTTATTGTATTTATCGCCCAACAGCGCAGTGACTTTGTATTCGCGGAGTGCATATTTGCCGTCCTGATTGAAATAATCCAGATAAAGCGTCATGTTCGGCAAAACGTGGTCGGGATCCGCCGGATCGATCCAGATGTAGGGCGGGCCGGAACGGATGACGATCACTGCCTGGCGCGATAAAGTTTGCGGCTGTTCGACGAGTTCCGCCCGAATTTCCACGGTTCCCGATTTTGTGCCAGAGCGAAATCCGATACTGGCCGATCCGTCCGAGCTGTAAATGGGGTCCGTCTCTCTCACAACGGCGCCGCCTTCGTTCACAAAGCCGCATTGTTCATCGGCAGGGAGATTTTCATCCGGAGAATTTTGCACGTAAAATTTTATCGGAACTTCATGGCCGATTGGCTGACCTTGTACGCCTAAAACCGTCGCTGTAATTAATGTCTGCTCCAGATTGCCCGTTTCTTTCACCCAAATGTAGTTCGGGTCAGCGCTCAAAATCATGCTCTGAGGCGAATTCAAATAAAATTGGACATTTGCTGTTTTGACAAAAAGACCGTACGTCGCCGTCACTGTGGCAGTGCCTGGCGATGATGCGGATCGAAGCTCGATGTTTGCCACGCCCTGTTCGTTGGTCGCAGCCGTCGTCCCAATGAATCCCCGGTCGCTTGTAAAAGTGATATTGATTCCGGAAACAGCTAATTGCGATTCCGTCTGTTTGAGATGGACGGAAATGGTCGAGATCGATACTCCGTCCGCAGGAATGGAATCCGGCGAAGCCGAAAGCGTCATTGTCAATCCGCGCAGCGAAATGACGTGGCTCACGGTTGCGGAGCCGACGGTAGCCGTGATTTCGTCTGAGACGCTGTTTTCGCCCACATCGGCGATATAAGTCACGCCCGCACTGCCATCCGAGCCGGTGACTGCTGTCTGTGGAATTGTGCCGTATTGAGCGCTGAAAAAAACCGTAGCATCGGATACCGGGTTTCCATTTTCATCGAGCACAGTGGCGGTGATGGTCGTCGAAGAAATACCATCGCGAAACAATTCATTTTCACCTTCTAATTTTAAACCGCTCTCTGTCGAGGAAGGGATGAAAACGACGTTCGCCGTATCTGCCGTATGGTGGAATTGAGCGATCACTTTCACGTTAGAGTCGGGCACAGTGCTGCTTCTCAAATCCGTTGACGCTTTTCCTTCGGCGTTGGTCAGCGCGCTAGAATTGGAAATAGTCCCGTTGGTGGTCGAGAATTCTATTTCCGCGTTGGCGATAGGAACGTTGTTCTGCGATATTAAAGCGGCGGTGAATGTCTGTTTGCTGCTGCCGTTAGCCAGCAATTTTGCTTCCGCAGGAGAAATCGTGAGTACTGGCAGTGAGAAACGAACCGTCGCTGTTTTTTGCAACTCTTGAAAAACAGCTTTAACAATCACATTTTCATTTTCGTTAAAATCGCTCTTCAGTGTTGCGCTGACAGAACCGGTGGCATCGGTTTTCCCTGAAGTCGGGGTAATTGTTCCCGCTGACGTCGAAAAACTTATTTCCGCTCCGACAACCGGCGTATTATCCGGCAATACAAGAGAGGCAGCGAAATCCATTTCGCTGCTGCCATCTGCCGGCAATTCCCCGCTTTCTGGCGTCAAACTCAGGATTGGCTTGATAAATCGCGCGCGAGCAGTATCAGCAAACTGATGCAAACTGGCGATAACCAATACATTCGTATCCACTTTGGCAACGCTGGTGAGCGTCGCCTGAGCGATTCCTTCGCTATTTGTAGCAATTACGCTCGGAGCAATGGTTCCGTCTGTCGCGGAAAAATGAATTTCCGCATCGACGATAGGCGTATTTTTCTTTGATTTCACAGCTACGGTGAACGTTGTCTTGCTGCTCCCGTCCGCAATTAAATAAGCAGTTTTGGGAGAAATCGAAATGTTGGGTTTTTCGTAATCAATGAAAAGCGTGTCGCGAAAAACATTTCCGTATTCCAGATAGATCGAATCGGTGCCTTCAACAGTAGCCGCGGTGAGATCCGTCTGGGCAAGTCCCTGGTTGTCCGTTTTGATCTTATTGACAATTGTGCCGTAAGTCGCCGCGACGGAAACTTCGGCGTCGGTTATCGCCTTTTTGCTCGTGGTCTCTTTAATCGTCACTTTCAATCTTGCCGTTGAAATTCCATCTGCCGGAATGGACGCTTCTTCCAATTCTCCGACAAAAGCGATGCCAATAAAATTAACCTGGATAGAGGCAGAATTCTCGCCCGTTACCGACGATTTTTTCAAATCAAATTTTCGTCCGGGCAGTGATTTCATGCCCTTGACAGAGAGCCTCAAGCCGAAATTAAATCCGGCGCCCTTGGGAAGAAGGTGCAGCGTATCCAGCACAGTCGCTGTCACTATCGCTTTCAGGTCTGCTTTGCTGGCGACGCTTTGCAGAACGGCATAAGCGTTTCCGTCATCATCAGTGTATTCCATTTCATTGATCGCACCAGCAGACGTTTCAAAATGAACGGGTAAACCCGACGTATGTTTGCCGCTGGAATCGAGTACCGTCGCTACGATGATTGCCGTGGACAAACCGTCCGCTAAAATCGCGGGCGCTGACGTCTCCAGGGCTTCAATGGAATCATTTTTAGACCCCACAATGTCATCGCTCTGTCCGCAAGAAAGAAAAAGCAGAATGCCGATGATGACAACGATTACAAAATTAATAATATAGCGCCACATTTTTCAATCCTCGGTTGCGTTTATTTTGATCACAAAAACATCTCCGGCACGAATAGTTGAATCAAATCTTCTTTTATTGATTTTGACAACAGAACGATTCTGTCGCGTGCCGATAATTTTGGCTTCTGCAATAATATTGACCTTTCGCGCAGAATTAGATTTTCTCACAATTGATCCGATCTTGCCGTCGACTTTAATTTCCGCCGGTTTTCTTTGCCAATAGATTAATGCCAACTGGTTCTTTATTTTGATTATTTTGCCAAAGCAATATTGAGTAATTGAACTGTGATTTTGCACTTTGGGAATTGAGTTTGCCAACGGCTTCACTGTCGGATTGGAAACCAAAGAGGCTTCCGGTCGACTTGTCACCCTAAAATTATGTACAGGCGAGTCTGAACTGGCTTGAATTTGAGAAAAATCATTTCTGACAAAGGCGTCGCTACGATAATTTTGCGCAAGCGTTTGGCTTAGATTCATCGCATTCGTTTTCGTCACTTTTTGACGGACGAGCACGTCTTTCAGCAGCGTCGCTTTGATGATTATGACCAACTCTTTCTCAGTTTCTTCGGTGCGATTGTATCCAAAAATGTACGGAAATCCCAAAAACCACCACGGCATGTCTTTTAAAATTGGCACTCCCTTGCGAACCTTATTTTTTTCAGTGGAATACAGCCCGGCAATCAAAGTTTCCTCGCCGTCATAAAGCTGCAAATAAGAATTCGCCTGGGATTTATTGATAATCGTGCTGACGACATCCGGATGCGCCGTGCTTCGCTCAACATGGATTTTCAGAAAAATGACCGGCTCAAGCGGTTTGCCATCCGGCGCGGTATTTTGAATGATGTACGGCGTTACTTTGAGAATAGTGCCTGTACTGTAAAAACGATCAATGATATTGCCGGCAAAATCTCGTTCTTTGATCGAAAAATCCTGTCCGACCTGAATAGTTCCTTCTTTTCCCTCAGTCACGACCACTTGCGGCTGAGCTAACACTTTACCAATTTTTTTTGAATCAAAAGCTTTCAGCAACACTTCCAAATCCACGCCAATCAGTTTTTTGGGAATTCTGGCGCCCACATTAAACACGTTGTCAGTAATATCCAGGGTCCCCAATTGGCTGGCGTCAACAAGTACTTTTCCCTGATAAAATGTGCTCCAATCCAAACCTATTTCTTTCAACGCCTTTCTATCGCCTTCAAAAAACACGGTCTCGATTTTTACTTCCCGGCTGTGGGGTTTCAAATCCATGCCGGCGCCGAGCTTCATGTCCTCTCCCCCACCCCCAGTGAGCATGGATTCGTACTCGTCAGCGCTGATAACCTGAATGTAGCGTGGTTTTTCCGCATACCACAAACCCCGTCGACTGAGAATTAAGCCCAATGCCTTTTTCCAGGGAATACTTCGAATATCAACTCCGATAGGCCCGGAATGGCCATCGGGGTCATAGATTGGTTTCTTGGCAAACTGGATCGCGTACTCACTGATCAAATCCAGCGCAGTTGAGATGTCAATTTCACTGTTCAGCGAAATCAACTCTTCTGGCGGAGTATATTCTCGTGGCAGCTCTTTCTGGGCGAATAGCGCCGACACAAGGCATAAACTCATTACCAGCCCGGTTGTTAGTATGATCCTTTTCATGGTTGTCATCTCTATTTTTGCATTGTCAAAACAAATGTCCTGGCTCCAGGTTGATTGTCGTATTGAAAAATCGCCTTTCCTGTTTTGGCGTCCAATGTTGTCAATGTGCCGCCATAAATTTTATCACCTTTGCGCAGCTTTATAATTTTTCCGTTAGCGTCTTTAATGAGCACTGAAAATGGCGTAATCGCCAGCACTTCACATGAGTTGCTCATCTTTGCCAAGTCCCTTGTATTTCTGGCTTTAGCTGTTTCCTGCGGCTGTAAAGTGCGACTTTTCATCCGTGGCGGCGCCGAATTATTATCCGCGAAACGAGGCGCGGGCTTATTTGCCGCGAAGCGACTTCGAGGCGCGATTTCCTCGAATATGTCTGCAATGCGCTCCGGCTCGCCATATTCATTATTGATCTCCGTTATGTTTGGCCCTTCCTTGCGATCGTAGCCAACGAGCTTTAAATTGAATGAAGCTTCCTTTTCCGGAGTAGGCAGCGCGTCGGCGACCGCAGTTTGGTCTGTCTTTTCCACCGTTAAAGAGCCCAAATTATAAAAAACCGGTCCGTTTTCTAAGAACCAGAAGAAATTGTAAATATCAGTAAATTTGCCTGTACCTTTCAAAATATAATTTCGTCTGATCATGTTTTTAAAAGGTTCTTCGTTCTCAAAATCCATGTCCAATTTTATGGTAGAGTTCGTTCGAATCAGTTCGCGGCGAATATAGTCAAAAGTTTCTCCAGGCAGTACAAAAGACGCCAAAGTACCTTTAAATCGTAAACTATTTTCTTTCAATTGCTTATAATAATTTACCAACGCCGTCAAATCATTCTGCAACGAGCGCAAATCCGCCAGCCGCTCAGATTTTTGTTTTTCTTCGGCTTTGAGTTTATTGAGCAATTTTTTCTGATGTCCGTAAATGTAGATGACACCGATAATTAACATGAGCACCCACACCGAGGACAGGATTAATGTATTTCGTACAATTTTATTCATAGCTTCAGTTTATTTTTCACTAATTCGCCTGATTCAACTTTGCCGCTTTCGGTTTTTTTAGCTTTTGATGGCTCAAATCGCATTCTATCGTCATCTCCAGCACTTCACCTCGATCTTCTGTTTCCTGATGAAGCACAGACAAAACTTTGCTTTCCGGAATGAACCTTTCTAACAAAGCAACTTGTTCTAATTTTGATAGATCTAAGCTCACAACCATTTTTTCATCACTGACGCTCTCCATTTTTTTAATTGAGAATTTCCCGACTTTTTGATACGCATCCGAAAAAGTCTTTATTAACGGCGTCCAACGAGTCGTGACAGCAGATAAAGAGTCGATCAGAGAAGTCCCTTTTTCCAGATTGCTGATTTGGAGCCGCAGGCTATCCACGTCATGCTCAACATTGCTCAGTTTTGAAAGATCAAAATTTATTTCGTCAAGCGAATTTTTCAATTTCGCAATATCGCCGTTCATCGCTGTGCTTTTTAAAAATAATAAAACGAGCGTCAAAAATACTAAGCCTACCATGGCGAATCCATGCCAGGCAATCACAAACTGTGACTGTTGTTCGCGTACTTTTTTAGGCACAAAATTATGTTTGTATCTTCTTGATTTTTTAGGTCGCAAAATCTTCGCCGCTAACGCGATTGCCACGCTGAAGGGAGACGTTTTGCCGGCAAGACTTTGGATGTGCGGCGCCAACAGCGATTCATTGACTTCAAATTTAACGATCTTGATATTAGGAAATTTCTGCTGAAAGAAATCTTCCGCTCCGATCGGATCCACCTCGCCAACCAATACGATCCGCTGCGGCAATTCGATTCCTTTAAAATCGAGTTCATAGAGCAACTTGGAAAAAGCAGTTTCGCAAATCTTGCTCGAACGAATGCCGATGTGGATTGTCGGCAAAATGTGATCAACAATCGAACCTCTCATAAAAAATATTTTAGTAAAATTCTGACTGAAAAAGACAACTGCGGTTCGATCCTGATCGGAAAAATGATATTCGCCGGAAATAAACTCTGACAAAGAAAATTCAATGGTATCAATGAGTTTGATCGGCTGAGATTGTCGATGAATCAAGCGCACCGCTTCTGAAAGCAGATTAGCAAAAACGAGCGGATCTTTGTGCACCACGCCCAGATAGCTCAAATCTGAGATGGGCGCGAATCCGATTTGCCCGAAAACAGATTCTTGCTCATCGCTCTTTGCCAATTCTTCGGCGATTAATTTTTTCAACTGTGATTTGGTCACTTTTTTATCGACATTGATGACCGTGTAGATGACGTTCGAGTCGTGCAAATTAAAAGCAATCGGACAGCCGTCCGGCGCCATTTTTGTCAACATTTCCACGATGACGTCGATATTGCCTCTCGTTTCTGTGACGTCGCTATTTTGCCCGATGCCGTCGATATCAAAGCCAAACGGGTCGTCCGAATCGGCTGCATGTTCACTTCCGCCCGAAGAAGCTGATGAGTTTTGACTTTCTTCTGACTGTTCAAGCGAGTCGTAAAGCCGGAAGGATTCCAGCGATTCGATGGAGAGGAATCCGTGTTCCTGCTTCACGAGCGCCGCATTAACATAAAGTCCGTCGAAATATATGCCTAAAGCTAATTTGTCCATCGTCCGCTCAACATTTTTATTCCGAAACCATTAATTCGTGAACTCGTTTTTTATTATTGGCAAAATTATAAACATTGTCTTTAGAAATAAGTCTGCTTTTGTACAGACGAACCAAATCCTGTTCCAGCGTTGTCATTCCCAGGTGACCTCGTTCGCTGATCATCTGGTAAATTTCATGGGTGTTGTTGTTGCGAATGGCGGCTTTTACCGATCCGTCCACGACCATTATTTCTTTTGCCAGCGCCAATTTGCCATCCAGACTGGGCACTAATTTTTGCGAGACAATGACGCGCAGCACATCTGCCAAACGATTTCGTACACGCTCCTGCTCTATTGGCGGACATTCGGCGATGATACGGTCTATTGTTTCCATGGCGGAACTGGTGTGCAAAGTGGAAAACACTTTGTGACCGGTGTCCGTGATTTCCAGACAGGTAATGATCGTTTCCGGATCGCGCATTTCGCCGACAACGATGATATCCGGGTCCTGACGCAATGCCTGAATAGCGCCGTCCTTGAAAGATAGCACATCTCTGCCCACTTCGCGATGGCGGACGATGCTCTTTTTCGACTGGTGAATTTGTTCAATCGGATCTCCGATAATCACAATGTGCCCGGGAAAACTACGGTTATTCGCGTCAATTATGCTGTCCATGGTTGTGCTTTTGCCGCTGCCGGTGATGCCGGTGATGAGCACCAAACCTTGTTTTTCATGCCCCAGAGACAGATGTTTTGCAACATTAGGCGCAAATTGGTAATTTGAAAACGGATAAATTTTATCTGCAATTGCCCGCATATTCAAGGCTAAATGTCCCATGTCAAAATAGACAGTAGCGCGCCAGCGGTACATAACGCCATCTTTTTCAACCAAATGCGAAAAATCTGTCGCTCGCCATTCCAGAAGACGCTCCCACTGTTTGTCGGTCAAAATTGCCTGACAAAATACATTCGTCTGATCGTGAGTGAATAGTCCCAATTCCGGATACGGTTTTTTTTCGCCAAAAACGCGAAACCAGATACGCCCCAGCGCTGTTGTCCCGCCGATTTCAATGTCAGAGGCTTCAATCTCGCGCATAAAAATCAAGTAATTATTAATTTGCGAAACGATGACGTTCAACTCGTCTGGCTTTAGTGATTTGACCCCTCTCCGAATCATTACCTGCCGCTCAATATCCGTGGCGTACTCGGGGACATTCTCCAAAACTTTGTCAAACATGTCATTTACATTGTCCATGTCACACAATCATTTGATTTTCATTTTCATTTAATTCAAAGATTTCTAAACCACTCAAAGCGTCGCGCGTTTTGATAGTTTTTGCCTGCAAGGCGCGCATTTTATTCAAAATGTTTTTTATGCGATCAATTGAATCATTGATGGTTTCCATCCGCTTTTTGTTGATGTGAGGTGTTTCTTTTACCAGCATTTCCGCGTTCAAGGAGGCGATGGTTAACGGATTGTTTATTTCGTGCTGCATGGTCAGCGCCGCCTGATACAACGTGTCGCGTCGCTCCATTTCCAGAATTTTTTCTTGGGATTGCAGTATCTGATTTGTTTTTTCAATTAATTGCTCGTTCAAGGCTCTGAGACTCCTGTTTTGCATTCTCAGCGTGTTCGCCAGAAAAGACGAAATGAAGTAAACAAGAAAAAACAGACACGCATAAGAGAGCAGAGTTCTCGCTTCAAATTGATTGTAATTAAATACATTGTAAGTCGCTTTTAAAGTGGCCATAATTGTCGATTGCGATAGTTTGGAAATTGCCATAAGTCCCACCATGCTGATGGCAGAAGCAAAAAATCCGGCGGTTCTCCCAATGGTGATACTGGAAGTGAGAATGGGAATCAGGTAGCCCCAAAGAAAAGGACTCTTGATGCCGCCGGTCATAAAAATTGCCAATGAAAAAATGACAATATCCAATAAATTATGAATGATAGGAAAAACGGCGTTATAATGAAAATGGTCAATCCAGAGACTATAAACGGTGTTGAGAAGCGTAATTGCCAGCAAAGTTAATATAAAAGCGGGAATAGGAAATGTAAAACCGCTGGTACTGATTTGAATTATGCCCACCGAAAGAAAGCCAATGGTAGATAGCCAGCGTACAAAATTCCACCATTTCAATGTTTGGCGGAACGACAATTGCTCATAATCGTGGACATTGATTGGCAGCTTTGTCAATTTTTTTGATAACAAACTTAATTTCTGCATAGCGCCGATCCCTGTTAAAATAAGCGTACTGTGAGCCACTCTTGCAATACATTTAACGAATAATTGCTTGCTTATCTTTACTTCTATATGTGAATGCGTTTACTAAATCCACTAATTCTCTTCGCTTGAAAGGCTTAGTAATGAAATTGTCTGCGCCGGCGCGAATCACTTTTTCTGTAATATCATGGCCGCTGAATCCGGAATAGGCAATGATGTGAGCTCTGGGAATATTGATCCGTGCTTGTTTGATGATGTCCAAACCGTTCATTTTTCCCGGTAGAACAAGATCAACCAATAACACTTCGTATTTATTGTTTTTAATCTTAAACAAAGCGTCTTCCGCGTCGGCAGACGTGGCGACCTCATGTCCCTCGAGTTCGAAAATTTGCGACGAAATATCCCGCATTTCTATTTCGTCATCAATGATTAGAATTCTTGCCATTTTCGTCTCCATAATTAAATTGCATTGGCAATAGACTCATTTGTCGCTCTGGCTTTCAACTAATTCGCGGCAAACATCACCTGCGCTAATTGTTGTTGTTTAAATGGTTTAGCCAGAAAATAGTTTGCGCCGGCATTCACAACCCGGTCAGCAATATCAAGATCACAAAAGCCGGAATAAGCGATGATTCTGGTTTTCGGCGAATCTCGCTTGATGTGACGAATAACATCGATACCATTCATGGACCCTGGCATTACCAAATCAACCAGAGCAAAGTGATATTTTTTATGTCGCGATTTTTGAATTGCATCAATTGCATCGTAAGCGATATCCACTTCGTAACCATCGCTCATAAAGTACTGTGCTAACACTTCGCACATATCTTTTTCATCATCAACAATTAAAATTTTGCCCATTACACATCCTCCTCACATCCTAAAGCGCGAACTTAATTGCTCGTTAGGCAAATTGTATGTTAAAATTGTCGTTTACCGTTTTCGTCTCTTCGCTTTTTCCAGTGATAATATTCAGCAAATCATTCGGATGGAACGGTTTTCTCAAAAAATGGTCAGCTCCAGCGTAAGTAACTTTTTCTAAAATGTCTTCATCGCTAAAGCCAGAGTAGGCGACTATTTTTGCCAAGGGACACCTTTTCCGAATTTCTCTAATGACATCAATACCATTCTGCGGCCCGGGAAGAACCAGATCCACGACAACAAGGTCATAAGACGTCTGTCGCGCTTTACTGGCCGCCTCAAAGGCGTCAGATGCCGTATCCACCTCAAACCCTCCTTTTTCCAAAATATGTCCTGTATAACGTTGCATCACAGGATCATCATCTACCAATAATACTTTGCCCATGTCACTCCTCCACGATTAGTTTTATTCCGATGTCACGGCTGCTACTTCCTCAAGGCTGGTTTTTCCAAGCAATACTTGACGAATTGCCGAATGTCTTAATGTTAGCATACCATGTTTTGCCGATGCTTCTCTCACAGCATCCTCGTCCAGCTCATTTGACGCGTTTAAAATAATTTTTCTGATTTCCGGCGTAAAGGGAAGCGCTTCATAGATTCCCATTCGTCCTTTATAGCCCTTATTGCATTTGTCACAACCGACGGGTTTGTAAATCGTTGTTTGCTCCAATTCTTCAGCCTTCACTCCTAAACGCAATGCATTTTCTTTTTCAATATCGTCGATAGGCTGCCGGCAATGAGGACAAAGTTTTCGAATAAGCCGCTGTGCAACAACCAAATTTATGGCGTAGGCGATGAGAAAGGGTTCGATGCCCATTTTGTACAATCTGGAAACGACGCTCGCTGAATCATTGGTATGCAATGTGCTAAAAGTCAAATGTCCGGTGTTTGCTAATTTGATCGCAATTTCAGCGGTCTTTGCGTCACGAATCTCGCCAACCATCACGATGTCCGGATCATGACGCAAAATGGAGCGGATGGCCTGGTCAAAATTCATTTTGTGACTGATTTTCAATTGCCGCGCGCCGCGGATATTGTATTCCACCGGATCTTCGACAGTCAGCACGTTCACTTCCGAATTCATTACATGATTGAGCGCCGCGACAAGGGTCGTACTTTTGCCGCTTCCTGTAGGACCTGTCAATATGACCATTCCTTGCGGTTTTTTGATCGCTTTAAGAAATTCTCGTTTTGCGATTTCATCGAAACCCAGGGCATCCAGATCTTTTATCACTTTGCGATCATCGAGCACGCGGATAACTACGCTTTCATATTTACGACTGTATTGCGACGTCACAATGGGCAAAATAGAAACGCGGAATCTAATCAAATAGTGATCAATGTACCGCTGAATGAATCCATCTTGCGCTGATTCCCACTCAAAGCGATCGACATTTTTCGTGCGATCCTTGGCCACCGCCAAAAAAGCCTCGGGCTTAATATTATCTTTTTTATGCCACAGTTTCAACCGGCCATCTACGCGAAAATAAATTTCCGTGACGTTGTTCTCTTTCGGGAAAATGTGAATATCACTCGCGCCCTGATGAACAGCTTCGATGAGACTGGCTTCGAATAAATTCACCAGCACGCTTTGATTTACCGCAGAAGCAAGTTCGTCCTCATCAATTTCTTCTTCCTGCTCTTCCTCTTCAAACGAAAGTTCATCGCTCGTTTCATTGAGCAGCTTCAAAAATTCATTTTCTTTGGCGACAACGCGTGACACAAGATTGTCCAAATCCTCCAGCCTGGTATAAGCCAATTCATACTGTTTGATTCCGGCGTCGTTGATAATCTTTTCAATTTTCCGATCCGCCGGATCCGGAGTCAGAAAGATGATAATATCTTTGCTCTTTTCGCTGAATCCGAAAGGAATAATTTTATTTTCAATGAACTCATCCCTGCTCTCAGACCCGAACTCGCTGAGAAAATTGTTGATGAATTCGACCCAACCATCGGAAATAGTCACTCGCGAAAGATCAATTTCTCTGAATGCATAAATTTTGCAGAAGGCCTGAAAAACTTTATGTCGGTCATAGCTCAGGTCCTCAATCAAAATATCTCTCACACTGCGGCGATTCGTGTTATTTTTTAAAATTTCAATAACCTTCGCCACGTCTTTTTCCTGCAAAACCCCCTCGCGCCTGAACATTTCCAACATGGGGTTAGTTGTCGTCATTACTTCCGCCATTATTGCATCCCCGGCAATTTTGGTTGAACGACTGCCGTTTCAGAAGAGACAATGGTCAAAGCAGTCATAACAATCATGATGATAA
Organism: Calditrichota bacterium; assembly: GCA_013152715.1. NCBI lineage: Bacteria > Pseudomonadati > Calditrichota > Calditrichota bacterium. The sequence goes on along the minus strand of JAADFU010000094.1, from coordinate 8,611 downwards.
ATGCAATTACCACCTGGATCATTTCAACAATATTTTTCATCCTGTAACTGGTTTCTCGTTCATAATAGTTTGCCACCTGTAATGCGGTTTTTTTCAAAGTTCCTGATTCAGCGCCCGTGTTTAGCCGTGTCAGAGCATTCTCTGTGAATACCTCTGCCCGCCGCAATCCTTCGATGAAGCTTTTACCTTCCTGTATCATTAAAGGAATCGTAATCTCTTTGATTTGCTTTTCCATATATTTGTTTCGACAGGCTTCCGCCGCCGTGCGGATGACCTCGATATTTTCCCCCGATCCGCTATACATGGAATGAAATACGCGACAAAATATTTCAATGGACATTTTATGAATTAACGAACCGATGAGGGGCATTTTTATGATGTATTTTCCGAAGATGATCTGTCCCCTTTTCGTTGTAAAAAAGCGAAACGCCACAACGATCGGGACAAACATTGCCAGCAACAACCAGATGATATTATTTTGCAAAAAATGGCTCATTTGCAAACTGGCAGATGTCAAAGGCGGCAATTCCGCGCCGACTTTCTCGAATAGCTCTGCTGTTTTCGGAAAAATGTAACCAATGTAAAAAACGACTGCCAGAAATAGCACGAATACCGTGATTGATGGCATGAGCAAAGCGCTTTTCAGATTTTTTTTAAATTCAAAATTTCGCTCTAAAAATTTGGCAGTATTATCGTAAACTTCAGCCATGTTGCCGCTTTTGGAGGCAACGCCAAGCATTCGGGCGGCGAATTTTCCCAGCATATTCTCCTGACGACGAAAGACTTCCTCGCCGTCCTTGCCTTCTTTCAAATCCGTGTGAATTTCTCTGATCACGCGGCGCATGGCGGAATTGTTGATATCTTTTTCCAACAAAGATAATATCTCATCGAATTGAAGCTTTTCGCGCAACAGGTCAGCAGAAAGGCGAATGAAAGTGATAATATCCGACTGCGGCGGCTTGAATTTAAAATCGATAATTCTTTTCTGGACGCGAACGTCGTAAAAGCCCATCTTGCGCAAGGCTAATTCCACTTCTTCACGAGAATACGCCTGCTGGTTGCCCTTGATCTTTGAACCGTCGCGTTTTTTAATGACGTAATCAAACGTCGCTTTCGGCTGAATGTTGACCACGGAAAAATGGTGTTGCAACGCGAGCAAATGAATTTTTCCTTTCGCATCCTTGCTGTTCTTGGCTTTGATATAGCCAGTGACGCGTTGCCTGTTCTGGTTCACGCCTATGTAACGATATTCAGCCATTTCTATCGCATCTCCCTCGAGTTTGATCCATGAGAGTGAGTTAGTTTCAAGCCCATGGCTGATAATTTGGGGATTCCAAACTCCATCAATAAAAAAGGAAACACCTGTTTCGGCTGGTGTCTATCTCTGGCTGCGCGACTCTTCTTGTCAATCGTGATGTCCATAACAGATGTTTCCAATTTAAATTATTGAAACCGTACTTTGAAGTAAATCTGATGATGAGGAAAAGAGAGGACCCGTTTCAGAGTCCTCTCCGAAAAAACAGTTAACGATCTACAATTGAAGTTGCGATTGAGTCCGAGAATACCGTAACATCAACTGTACAATTGGTACCGTTTCCATCACCATCTTGATTTCCAACGCCTTCGAGAACGACTTTTGTCGCCGTACCAGCGGTTTTAATCGAATAAGAGCCGTTATCGTTGCTTGCTTTCGGAGTCAGGTCCTTGATAGTCACTCCGGAAAAACTATTACCGCCGCCGCCCATACCTGCTGGCTTCACATAATATTGCTGGGCGCGGGCCGCCAGATTCAACAGATCGCTTGTGACCGCTTCCAAGTTCGCGGAAGCTGCCGAAGCGCTGAACATGTTGATTCCGACAACTACGGCAATACCAACGATGATGACGCTTAAGACGATGAGCAGAAGTTGTTGCTGTCCCATAGTTACATCTCCTTACTTTTGGTTAAAAACAAATACCGGTTGTTTAAAAAGGTTAAATGTGAATTAGTTTTTGTTTCAGTCCCACATGAATTGTTCAGTTTAGCGTCGGCGAATATCGATATAAACTGAGTCAGGAAAAACGATGGCGCGAACCCTGCTTTTTTTTCCGTCGCCATCTCCATCCAGTTTTCCGTCTCCCCGAATAATCACTCTGTTTTTTCTTGCTCTTCGCACGCGATAGGTCCCATTCTCATTCGAAGACTTCGGTGTCAAATCCTGGATGGTTATGTTTTTAAAGCTACCGCCACCTCCTCCCAAAGAAATTGGCTTCAAGTAATACTGCTGAGCTGTTGCCGCTAATTTTAGCAAATCGTTGATTAAATAATCAACGTTTGCACTCGCCGCATTGGAGTTGAATATTTTGATACCGACAACTAATGCTATGCCGACAAGAATTACGGCGAGAACAATTAACAATAGTTGTTGTTGTCCCATGGTGCGTCTCCTTCAATTTCAATCCAAAATCATTCATTTGTACTCTCTCATTATTCACAGCGCAGTAAGCTGCAATTAAAAATGAAATAAAACATAAAAAACTTTTGCACAAAAAACGAAGACTTTACTTTCAATACTATAGCTGATATTTTGGTAATTCATTACTCCTTGCAATAGATAGACAATCCGCTAATTACGCATTTCTTCATATTGAAATGACAAAGGACCGTTGCCTAAAAGCGAAAGCAATTGTACCATGCCAAACGGCTTTGCCAATTTTGACAAAGGATATGACAGCTGATATTTTTTGTCATACTCATTGAAATCATAGGCGGACATAAGAATGATTTTGACATTGGGATATAATTGCCGGATGATATTTGCGAGCACATAGCCATTGGTATCAGGCATGCGGACGTCCGCCAGAACCACGTCAAATGATTTTTCTTTGAGCTTCAATAATGCGCCTTCAGCATTACTGGCTACATCAACCTGATAGCCCACCCGTCCCAGTCCGATACTAATCGAAGTACGGACATTCTTCTGATCATCCACAACCAAAATTTTTTTCATGATGTACCCAGTGTTGTTTACCCAGTGTTAGCGTTTACCATAGTTGTAATTTTTTGTTGTGTCACGCTCTTATTTACAAAATTAGTGCCATTGAACTTTCCCCTAATATTTTCTAATGCAGCCTTCTTTTATTTTAATAAAAATAAGCAGATAGGGAAATTAAGGAAAAGATTGTCAATTATTAGCGGCAATTAGATGAGAAAGTTTTCTTTCATTATGAAATTTAGGTTTTTTTCATTATGCAAGATAAAACCGATTCGCGTCTTGGAAAACGGTGAGTGCTGTGGATTTTCGTAGCGCAATTTGGCGCAGCTCGAGTGGGGCATGAAAGGGAAAAAGAAAAGGCGGGTGAATGTCCAGCCCGCCTAGGTAAATTCAAGTCAAGTTTGCTGAGAAAAAGACGTCATGTTTCAGATTCTCCCTGGCCTAAATTGATATTGTACTTTTTTAATTTGCGCCAGAGTGTGGTTGTGGAAATGTCCAACTTCTGAGCCGTAAGTTTTTGATTGTTGTTGTATTTCTCCAGAGTATCTAATATGAGCCATTTCTCCATCTCGTCCAGCGTCATGTCTTTTTGTTCGGAACGCGTTTCCTTGATTTTTTTTATTCGTTTCGGAAACGAATAGGCTAAATCGTCTGAATTAATGATGTTTTTCCGCGTCAAGGCAATGCTTCGTTCAATCACATTTTCCAGCTCGCGGACATTCCCTGGCCAATCATAATCAATGAAAAACGACAAAGCCGAGGGAGAAATTCCGTTGACTTCTTTGCGGTTCTTTTTGGCATAAACATTAATGAAATGATCAATTAATAAGGGAATATCTTCTTTTCTTTGTCTGAGCGGCGGCAAATGGATGGGGATCACATTGAGTCGATAGTACAAATCTTCGCGAAAGGTTTTATTTTTGACTTCTTCTTCCAGATTCTTGTTCGTCGCGGCAATCAAGCGCACATCGACGCGAATCGTTCTGTTCTCGCCGATGCGTCGCAGCTCTCCGTCCTGCAAAAATCGGAGAAGTCTAACTTGAGTTTGCGGGGCAAGATCACCAATTTCATCGAGAAAAATAGTGCCCAGATCAGCCTCTTCGAAGAGACCTTTCTTGTCGCGAATGGCTCCGGTAAACGACCCTTTGACATGCCCGAAAAGCTCGCTATCCAGCAAGTTTTCTGGCAGAGACGCGCAATTGATGGTCAACATGGGCTTATCTCGGCGGTGACTGCTCAAATGAATCGCCTGTGCGACGAGCTCCTTACCCGTGCCCGTTTCGCCGGTCAGAAGCACTGTACTGTCAGTTTTTGCGACCTGATAGGCTAATTTCAGGACATTATTAATGGCATCGGAATTACCGATAATATTATCAAACTTATATTTTTCGCGCAGAGCTTCTCTCAGCAGTTGAACTTCTTTGACCACTTCGTGCTTTTCCAACGCTCGCTTTACCAATAGCAGAAACTCTTCTTGACTATAATCCTTTTGAATATAATCATAAGCGCCAAGTTTCATCGCTTCAACGCCACTTTCGATAGTGCCGTACGCCGTAATTACAATCACCTCGGATGTCGGGTGCATTTTTTTTGCCTGCCTGAGTAGTTCCAGACCGTCAACTTTTTTCATGCGCATATCAGTAATGATGAGGTCAAAATATTTTTCTCGCAATCGTTTGATCGCAGACTCTCCATTCGACGCTTGTTCAACCCGATAACCGCCTTTGCGTGACAAAAGAGTGGCTAATGCCTTGCGGGTATTTTCCGCATCATCCACTAATAACAAATCCGACATGATAATCCCTCGCTAAATTCTGTGTAAATTTTGACCAAGAATGCTCAATTTATATTAATCCGGGCGTCTGTTCGCTGATAATTTCCTGGAAAATGATTGGAATATAAATTGTGACTCGAGTTCCTGCGTCAGGTTTGCTTTCAATTTGAATTTTTCCTCGGTGTTTTTCAATAATGCGCTGGCTGATGGATAGCCCCATCCCGGAATGATTTTCCTTATTTGAAAAAAATGGTTTGAAAACATTTTCCAAATCATCGGCATCTATTCCTTCTCCGCTATCGGAAAAACAGACTGCCAGCACTTCATCGTTGAACTCATTTTTGGCAATTCTTGTTGTAATTTCCAACAGTCCCCCTTCTGGCATCGCTTCAATGGCATTATCCATCACATTAAAGAAAACTGTCTTGATTTGAGAGGCGTCAAAGTACATCGGCGGCGGCGTCTCTAATAGTTTGGCGCTAATGGAAATATCTGCCGATACATTCTGACGTGCGAACGCGACTGTTTCTTCGATGAGTTCGTTAATATCTGCAAGCGAAATATCCGGATCGCTCAATCGTGCGAAGTACGAAAACTCCTTAATAATTTGATCGAGACGCTTATTTTCTTCCAGAATAATTTTCATTAATTCCTGATCCTCGCCGGTGACAAGCAGACTGTCGCGCAAGATTTCAATTGAAGTGTTGATCGCGCTCAGCGGATTACGAATTTCATGAGCGATACCAGAAGCAATTTTCCCCAGCTCTTTTTGAAATATCTCCTGCTGCGTATTGAACTCGGCGCGCTTGACCGGAATAGTATCGACAAAAGAGCAGATGATTTGTTTGCGTCCCGATAAAAAATTCATGGTCAGCAGAGCGGGGCGTTGCTGCCTTTTCATTGATACAAATGTGCAAGCTACGCTGTACGGCAGTGTCGTGTCCTGAAATTTTGTGCGAAGCAGCGACTGAATAGTCTCTCTTTCATCATGAATAACAAAATCAGAGAGGGAAAGTTTGTTGATAATTTGTTCCTGTTTAATTTCAGAAAAATTCTCAAATTGACGATTGACCTGACAGATCACGCCCTCTTCATCGATGATCAGAAGAGCGATTCCGGCATTCTCAAAATAATCTTGGTAGTTATTCACGGATTTTTCCATTCGATCTAAATTCTAATATCTTCTTAATTTATTAAATTTTAAGTAAATTAAGAACTTTTTCCATGATAATCAAGCGATTTTTTCCCACGAAACTTTTTTTTCAAATATAGTTGATATTTTTCCCTAAATATGAAGTGAGAAATGTTTTATTACTTACAACGACGAAATTAAAAGTGTGCGCAATTCATTAAAATCCACTGGCTTTTGAATGAATGGAAAATCTTCAACCGCTGAGTTGCGTGTGCAAATTTCCGAAAAATCAAAACTTGACATCAAAATAACTTTTATTTCCGGGTGCAATTCATGCACAATATTTGCCAACGTAATACCATTTGTTTCGGGCATTTTGATATCTGTAATGAGAAAATCAAATTTATTGCACGACAACTCATAAAGCGCATCTTGAGCGGTCTTTACGCTCTCCACGCGAAATCCACCGCGACGGAGAGCAATGAGCATGGAATTCCGCGCTCCATATTGATCGTCAACAATTAGAATTTTTCTCATTTTTTTTAGCGTATTTAAATCGGATAGCAGCTCTTTTCACGTGCAACAACGGGAATTTTGTGAATTAATATGCAAAATAAATGCCAGATTGTCGCTTATTTTAATAAATTTTAATTTTTCAGATAACCTATTTAAAAATAAAAAGTTCTGTGTTTTTTGTCAGTTTCAAAATGAAAACAATTCCTCAGTAAGATTTCAATTTGAAAAATTGAGTTTCAAAATGAAACGATTTCTAACTATCGCTGCTAAAAACGCCCTCAATAGAAAAGGACAACGAAATGGGCGTAACGCCGGGAATCTGCTTTGTATTTTGCAAGGCGGGAAATTTGTTTTAGAAATATAGCGACTCAATTTTTAAAAGCCTTGACATTATCAAATTAATTCGTTATTTTTTCGTCTAAAAAAATTCAGTACATTCTTATTTCAGAGCGCTTACTAAATGAAAGATCAGCCTCATTATATTGTCGTTATCAACGACGACCAGGCAATGCGGCTTTCTTGCTACAAAATTTTGAGAAAAGAAGGCTACAAAATCGCGACGTTTGACGATGGGATTGTCGGGCTGGAACATATCTCTCAGCGAAAGCCTGACCTGTTAATAATCGATTTGAAGATGCCGCAGCTTGGCGGAATAGAGATCATTTCGCGCGTTCATGCTATTGATTCGGATATTTGCATCGTCGTCATCACCGGCTACACTACACTCGGCGCTGCGGCGGAGGCGATAAAGAACGGCGCTTACGATTTTCTACCGCAACCTTTTACAGCCGATGAGCTGCGCATAATCGTGCGTCGCGCGCTTGAACGACGAATGCTCGAGAAAAAAGCTATCGTGTTAAAACAGGAAAATGAGCGGTTACAGCGTCGATTTACAACATTCGTTTCCCATCAACTACAATCCCCTCTTGCTGACATGAAGCGATATCTTGAAGCGCTGGAATATCTGCCAGACACGCCGAAACGGCAGCAGGTTCAGAAGGAATGGATCGATTTCACTCTGACGCGCATCACTGAATTGCTGGAATTAGTTAGCAATTGGCTGAAAATTTCAAAGATTTAATCAGCACCACTCAGTGCGGGCGATGACGAAGTGGCTCTCGCCAAAATAGTCGAAAATCTGAAAGCAACTTTTCAAACAGAAAACGAACGAACTACCCTCGAATTATCGGCAATTAAAATATTACTCGCAGAGAAAATAACCGCTTGCTTCAGTGAACAATTTTTAGTATATTTAATCAAAAAAATTATGACTTTTGCTACGTCATCTCTCTGCGTTTTACCCAGAGAATAACGGAAAATGGTCTAATTATGAAACAAAAACAAACCGTGCTCATCGTCGAAGATGAATTCATCACTGCTCTCGCCGTGGAAGATTATTTGAAACGACTGGGTTTCAAAGATTTTGTGCACGTTTCCAATGGCGAGCAGGGAGTAAAATTGTGTCCATCAGCGGATCCGGACGTGGTCATTCTCGACATTCGGCTCGCCGGTGAAATGGACGGATTTGACACAGCGAAAAAAATCCGCGAGTTATGCGACGATGTTCCCATCATTTTTTTGACAGCGATCACGACAGAGGAAACCGAGCAGAAAATTAACGATGAATTTGAAAACGCATATTATCTGCCAAAACCGATTGAGATGCCAGATCTGGAAAAAATGTTGAAGGTTATATTTGAAGCGGAAAATTGACTTCATTTATCGAAAAAAACCGAAAAGCCCTTTCCGAATTGATAGCGGAAAGGGCTTTTTTATTTGGAAAATAGCAGTCCCGAAAATATGGTTTAATTTATTTTTGCAAGCGCAATGTTTTTTACTTTTTGTATTTTTTGCTTGACAAATTTGAATTTTTTAGCTATTTTATTTTAATATCAGCTTTCAACAAATGACAACAACAACTCTTGTAAGTGATCTCAATAACGGCAGAGAAAAAAATTTGGGAATTGCCATTTGAAGCAGGCAAAGCATTGAGAATAGAAAACAGGATTATCGATAAAACTGGCAAAACGAAGAAAAGATCAAAGCTAAAGCCGCCTTAAATTTTTCTAATATTGGAAAAAAATGGCTATATTTAGAAAAACTTTTCTAATATTAGAAAAATGATTCCCAAATTAGGAAACCTATAAACTAATATGTTAGCCCGTTACGAATACTACGAATACAAAAAGTAAAAAACATTGCGTTTGCAAAAAT
>JAADFU010000093.1 GCA_013152715.1 Calditrichota bacterium | reverse complement strand
CTTTTTTCCTTGATCGTGACCAATTTTTTTTGAGAATGAGCAATTCGTCCGGAGAAACGAGTTTGGAAATTTCTTTCAAAATTTACTTTTCTCCCGCTCCAAACGGAGCACTAATTCCGCTGCTTCGAGCAAATCATCGACGATGAAGTCAGGTTTTACATCCCAGGTTTCGGGATCAGCGGTTCTGTCGTTTCTGATCCAGATCGTGCGCATGCCGCTGTTTTTGCCGGTTTCAATGTCCCAGGGCGAGTCACCGATGAAAAAACTGTTTTTCAAATCGATGTTCAACTCCTCTTTCGCGCGCATGACCAAACCGGTGTTTGGCTTGCGGCAGGGACAATTTTCCGCCAGACTGTGGGGGCAAAAATAAATTTTATCGATCAAAATGCCAGCCCGGGAAACTTCAGTGAGCATTCTTTTGTTCACGCGATAAAAATCATTTTTTGTGAAATAGCCCAGGCCGATGCCTCCCTGATTGGTGACGATTACCAACCGGTAGCCCATGTCGCGGAATTTTTTCATTCCCGCGAGTGCGGTGGGCAAAAATTCCAAATCTTCCGGATCGCTCAAATAGCCGACTTCTTTGTTGATTGTGCCGTCCCGGTCGAGAAAAATTGCCGGCGACATTTTCGGAGGTTTGCGCTGAAGATGAACTGTGCGCTTGGTTTCTTCCACGAATTTATCTGCGGCACCCTCGCCGTGGGCAATTTTTTGAATGATCTGAGTGGTGGAAACCGATTCCCGCACCGGAATGAGCACCGCTTTGCCGCCATATTTTTCAACCATCGCCTTCGACGTTAATTGCGATTCGCTGTAATCGCCGGCTTTGAAATAAAAATCAGGCTGCAAAAGTTCAATATTTTTAGCGTTGCGTCGCTCATTGAAAATGAAAACAAAATCCACGCATTGCAGCGCAGCCACGACGCGCGCGCGGTGAGATTCGGAATTGAGCGGTCTGTTTTCCCCTTTGTAGGATTTGACAGACTCATCGGAATTGACGCCAACAATCAACACGTCGCACATTGAGCGCGCTTGTTCCAGATAATCCACATGACCCGCGTGCAGCAAATCAAAGGCGCCAGAAGTGAAGCCGATTTTTTTACTGCTTTTTTTTAATTCAGCGCAGATGTCGCGCAATTCGTCTCTCGTTTTAACTTTATTTTTCGTCATTTTCCCGTTCCGGAAAATAGTGCGCTTCCACCAGGGCGCAGAGCGTGTGATAAATTTTCTGATGCAATTCTTGCACGCGATTGGTTTTCTCGTGCGGCGCCTGAATGGGGTAATCCACAGCGCCGGCCAATTCGCCGCCTGCTTTTCCGGTCAGCGCAATGGTGCGCATTCCGATGGCTTTTGCCGTCGTCACTGCGTACAACACATTTTTGGCGTTGCCGCTGGTGCTGATGCCAAGGAGTACATCTTCACTGCGCCCAAGAACAAAAAGTTCCTGCGCAAAGGCCATGTCTGGCAGAGGAAAATCGTTTTCCACCGCGGTTTTTAGCGACGGATTGAGTCCGAGCACAATTGCCGGAAAGCCATATTCCAGATGCTGCGATAGCTCTTCGCCGTAAGGATGTTCGGCAAAGATTTTCCGGTCTTCTTCCGATAGCTTGCGATTTCTTTCATAAGATTTGAGCATCTCGCCGGAGATGTGCAGGCAATCGGCGTAGCTGCCGCCGTTCCCGCACAGGAAAAGTCTTCCGCCGTTTTCAAAGCTATTAGTGATGACAACGTAACTCTGCAGCAACGGTTGCAAAATCGTTTGCAGTTTCGGTTCTTCGTTCCAGAAGTCAGCGACAATTTCTACGACATCCGGATGGTGCTGCAAATAATCTCGGACTTCATCAGGTAGCTTTTTTCTCATCGACTTGTTTCCCTTTGTGTGAGATGTAGTCACCTCCGAGGTGGACTACATCTGTTGTTCGTTGTCCAAATTTTCCACTTTTTCCAAAATTTCTTCAAAACTTTTAGCAATTCCGTCCGGCGTTTCGCTTTCGTCCCGCGGCTGCAGGAGGGAAACGCTCGCTCGTTTCACGCTTTCCAGATAAATTTTTTCCAGTTCATCTTGGGGCAGGTAGTTTTTCACAGCCACTGTCAGCGACAGCCAGATAGTGCGCATGCCCAAAGTTTTCGCCGGAGCGATGTCATTGTCCACGCGGTCGCCGATCATGACCGCTTCTTCGGGGCGGCAATTCGCCTCGCGCAGCGCCCAGCGGAAAAATTCCGGGTCCGGTTTGCGCAAGCCGACAGTCTCGCTGACGCCGTGAATTTTAAAAAATTCTAATAAGCCGTGAGCTTCCAGCACATCACACACTTTTGTCGGCTGATTGGCGATAATGCCTAGATTATATTTTTTTACTAAATTTTGAATGACCGGCACTATCGCCGGCATGAGCGGACTTACTTCTGCCCAATTATCTCGTAGCAATTTTTTGATTTCCAACTCATATTTAGCCCATTTTTTCCGACCGAGATGTGACAAAGCTACGCTGACGAAATGTTTTCCGTCCCGCTCGTTCAAAATAAGTGCCTCTCGTTGGGAAAGAATCTGGCTGAAAGAGACGTCATCTCTTTCTCGCTGAATGGTTTCATAAATTTTCCGATACAGCAGCGCCATCGCCGGATCGTCGTTCAAAATGACATTCCCAACATCAAAGAAAATCCATTTTAACATAAACTGTCCTGATTTTTCGTTTTTTTCTTACGGCTGTTGAATGTTAAAGTTAATATTTTATTTTTAAAATGCAAATGATTTTCGGGGTGAGGAGGAATTTTATTTTAATCGTGGCGGCTTCGTATGAGATATTTTTTTTATCCTCACACGGAGAGCACGGAAGCCACAAAGGATATTTTATTTTTATCTTTGCGGCTTTGTGTGAGAAAAATCTAATAGACTTCGCTATGTTTATTGATTGTGATTAATTTCCTTCCTTCTTTCAATCGCTTCCAGTCGCATGTAATCTTTGGCATTGTCGTTCCTGTCGATGGTGATTTCGTCAATAGAGTGATCTGTGCCGCCGGCGTGGCGGATGACATCGTAAATGGGATCCCAGACTCTGCCGATGCGATATTTTTCGGACATGCGGAGAACGAGATCGTAATCCTCGCCGTAATTACGGCAATAGGGGGAATCATTCATGCCGAAGCCGCCTAATTCTTTGATCAATTTGATGTGCGCGGAGCGAGGCGCGCCGGCGCCGTTGATGCGCAGCAGATTGTTTCTTCCGTTTTCTTCAGTCCACTCGTCGTGGGTAACTACGGGAATCTCTTCCATGCGCGTGATTTTGGCTGTTTTCTGGTCTTTTTGCCAGACTTCGTAAGAGCCGATCACCATGCCGATATGTGGGTCTGAATTAAAAACAGACAACAATTTTTCCACGGCAGTCGGCTTCAGCCGGTCGTCGGAGTCGAGTTGGACATAAAATTTTCCCCGAGCTGCGCTGATTCCTTTGTTCAGACAATGGCCGATATTATTCACATCTTCCACGATTAATCTTACCGCTGGCTTGTTCGGATCATATTTTTCGCCGCCGGGTAGGTACGGCTTCACGCCTTCAATTGTGGGATCTTTGGGCCCGCCATTGACGACGACGAGTACTTCCACGCTTTGCACCGTCTGCGCCTGCACGCTTTCGATGGCGGTGCCGATGAATTCTTTTCTGTCGAAAACAGGGATGACCACGCTGGCGATGCACGCGTCGAATTTCTTTTCTTCTTCCTCGGAATATTCTACTTTGTGATAATTTTGCCCGGGAGCAAGGTAGGCGCCGACACGTTTGAGATATTCGGTGACGGCGGTTTCCATTTCCAGTTGGATATTTTTTCCGGCGAGAAGATAATCAAAAACATTGTGCGTTTTCGCCGCTGCTTTGGCTAAGTAGAGATGACCGTTTTGTTTGGCTTCAATGTGATAAAGTTGATATTTTTCCGAAGCACGAAGGCGCAGATCGTACCAATGAGCAGCCTGATATTTTTCATTCATGCCGTTCATTTGCTCGAGTACTTTTTTGGAAAAAAACCAGACGGCGCCAAAATCCATATTGTCTCGTAGTCTGCCATGATGATAATTGAGCAGATGAATATCTTTTTCGCTGCCGTCGGCCTCGATCAAACGGTAGTCTGCGTACACCATTCCTGTGTCGTCGTGTCGTTTGGCAACGCCGAGAAAAAGTTCCAGTGTGCTGAGACGAAACGTTATTTGAGATTGCTCGTTATTCACCAACGCGACAAATTCGCCGCTGCATTTTTTCAGTCCCTGATTTATTGAATGAGCGCGATTTTTGAGATCGATGGGTAAATGAATGATTTTCTCGTTTTTCATAATTTCGGGATAGCCAGAATTTTCGCCCCGTTCGTCAACTAAAATGAGTTCCCATTTTTCATAGTTTTGCTCGATGAGACTTTGGATTGAGTGATCGAATTGCGCATCGTCGTAACCTAATTTGTCGTTGTAAATCATCACAATGCTGATTTTTTCCATCTGTTAACTCCGGTAGTTATTCGCATTTCATCGGTTTTTGTTCGGAAGAAAAATCTAACAAAGATAAGATTTAAAATTGATTTTTGCAAGGGAAAAGTTTGGAAATTAACTGAGCGAACTAACTGTGGAATGACGAAGTTGCCTAATGATTGGGAGCGAATGCTGAAATTTTACATGAAGTTTGCGTATCGGCGCAAAAATATGATTTGTGTTTTTCCTGGCCACGGCTCAAAAAATGGGAATAACTGAACTTTTTTCCCAATTTCTCGTAGTAAGAGTTGGAATCTTTCGGCGTGCAGATGTCGAATTTATCATAAGGGTTTGATTGCGAAAACTTCCTTTTAATTTTCGCTGAGAGAAATTACTTGACATTTAGTAAAAAAATTTTAAATTAATGATTGCTTTGATATGACTAATTCGCCCGTTAACATTAATTACGAGGAGGTATTATGAAGAAGGTCATTGCTGCGCTGACACTGATTTCGGTCGTTGCTTTGTTTGTTATTGCGTTCGCTCAGGATGCGAAAACATTTAAGTATGTCGGCGTAAAGAAATGCAAAATGTGCCACAAAGGCGCCAAGAAAGGACAGATTTACGAAACCTGGATGAAAGCAAAACATGCCAAGGCGTTTGAAACATTAGGGACGC
>JAADFU010000092.1 GCA_013152715.1 Calditrichota bacterium | reverse complement strand
AAATATCGCGAAGAAAAACCCCTGGCGCTGATGGCGAGAAGTATTGAAAAAATTGAACAATTCGCCGCGGTGTCTGAAAATGACCGTCGTGAATTGCAGTCTCCGCGCCGACCTATTGTGTTGCTTCCGAAAAAAAAATCGAACACTATTTCTAATCAGGTGGCTCCAAAAAATTCTTTTTATGGTGTCATGTTGCCGTATACGCCGCTGCATTATTTGCTACTGGAAAATGAATTTCTGGCTCTGGTGATGACCAGCGGCAACATGACTGACGAGCCCATTGTGATTGAAAATGACGAAGCTTTCCGTCGGCTGGCTAAAATTGCAGATTACTTTCTGGTACACAATCGTGACATCTATCTTCGCTGCGATGATTCAATTGTTCGCACCGTGGAGAATCGCACTATGATCACTCGCCGGGCGCGAGGATTTGTGCCGCAGCCTATTTTGCTGTCGCAAAAATATCCACAAATTCTGGCATGTGGCGCGGAGTTAAAAAATACAGTCTGTTTGACCAAAGAAAATCAGGCAATTGTGAGCCAGCACATCGGGGATTTGAAAACCGAGGAGAGCTTTCAATTTTTTCTGAAGACAATTGATCATCTGAAAAAACTGTTTGACATTAAACCGGAAATTATCGTTTACGATCTTCATCCGGAATATTTGAGCACGAAATACGCGCAGGAACAAGCGCTGAAAAATAAAATTCCCGTTCAGCACCATCACGCCCACATTTTGAGTTGCGTTGCTGAACACAATTTGCAGGGGCCTGTGCTGGGACTCGCTTTTGACGGCACTGGCTACGGCACAGACGAAAAAATCTGGGGCGGCGAATTTCTGCTCGTGGACGGCGCTGAATTTTCCCGGTTAGCTCATCTGGAATATTTGCCCATGCCCGGCGGCGATATGGCAATCAAAGAACCGTGGCGTATGGCGTTGAGTGGTCTTTTTCAGGCCTATGGCGAAGAATTATTTGATTTACCTTTACCTCTTTTCAAGAAAATCCCCTCGGAAAAACAGCGTATTGTTCTGCAGATGATTAAAAATAAATTCAACAGCCCGGAAACTTCCAGTCTCGGCAGGCTTTTTGATCTCGTTTCATCATTGTTGAATGTCTGCCAGCGGGCGACTTACGAGGGTCAGCCCGCAATTATGCTGGAGCAGCATGCGCCACAGGAAATAGAAAAGCTGAAAATTTACGATTGGACCTTTCGGAAAGAAGGCGAAAAATACATCATTTCTTCGACGCATCTCATTCAAAATATTGTGCAAGATTTGCTCGTCGGCGAAAACACTGAAGTGATTGCCGGAAAATTCCATCGTACGCTCATCGAAATGTTTGCGGATATGACTTTGCTGCTCTCGCGCGAGGCCGGCGTAAAGAGAATTGCTTTGAGCGGCGGGGTTTTTCAAAACATAAAATTGCTCAACGGCATGGTGAAAAAATTATCTGAAAAAGGTCTCGAAGTTTATTTCCAGGAAAAAGTGCCCACGAATGACGGGGGAATTTCGTTGGGACAGGCGGAGTACGGGAGAAGGTGGTGGGAAAGAAGTGAAGAAGAAAATTTGCGAAATTGAATGAGTGCGATTTGTTAATTTTTCAGTTGACCTTCTGAAGAAAAATTGCGCTCAAGCTAAAATAATTTTCGTTCTGCTCAATTTTCAGAATTTCATACTTTTGCTTTAAGCAGAATAAGAAAAAGCAGTGCCCCCAATATCACCATTCCCAAATCACTTGCATCACCCAAAATCCCAATTTTTTCCTTGCTTTTTAAGGGTTTGGTTAATATATTGTAACAGATTACTTTAAGAAGCAAAATTAATCAATTACGCAATTTTCTTGTTGATTTTCCAACATAAAAATAGAGGGGTGGAAGCCTTGGAAAAGGATAAAATGATTTTCAGTCTTGAATTTGGCAGGCACAGCGCCGCTGGACAGGAGAGAGAAATTGTCGAGGACGCGGTGGGTTATTTTTCGCCGAAAGATGAGCTGAAATTAGCCCAACGGGGGCAATTATTCATGATCGCGGACGGCGCAGGACTGGCTCATCAGGGCGACGTTGCCAGTCAAACAGTGATCAAGACGGTCATTCACGAATATTTTGAGGCGACGTGGCTCGACGACGTGGAGCAGATGTTGCACAACGCTATCCAGAAAGCGAACGACGCGCTGTATCGGAAAAATGTGGAAAGTCAAAGCCAGTCCGCGCTGAATTGTGCCATTGTTTGCGCAGTGATTCATGAAGATGCTTTGTACGCGGCGCGTGTGGGAAATTGCCACGCGTTTCTCGTCAGCAATAATCGTTTGGCAGAACTCGTGCCGCCGCCCGGAGATTCCACTGCCAGCGCTATTTCTCAGCACATTCACGAAGGCGCTTTTGCGTCGGAAAGTGAAAATCGCCTCGGGCTTGATCCGCAGATCGAAATTTCGCACGTGAGACGCCGCATTCAGTTGAAAGATATCGTGTTTCTGTGCACGCACAATGTTGCCGCTGCTGTTTCCGAGGACGAGATCGGCTTGCTGCTGACGTCGGCGGAGCCGGTCGCTGCGTGCGAGACATTGACATTGGACACGGTGATGAAATTTCCCGAGCAGGACGCCACTGCGGTCGCCATTCGCGTGAAAGGAATCAAACGGCTGGCGTTCGACGAGTCAGAAATGCCGGAGATTTTGCAGACTCCTGAAGAAACAGAGCCTGAGCCCAGAAAACGGGAGATTGTGATTAAAGGTGTGCGCTATCGCGAAAATCTGGACGGAGAGCCACTGAGTCCCGGCGAGGAGGAAGATTTGAAGAGATTCACACGCGGCAGAGAACGCGTGAGTCGTCCGCTGAAACGAACGACGAAAACGCAAAGAACGCCGTTGCCCTGGGGAAAAATTATCGGCATTCCTTTGTTGCTGGCAGTGCTTGCGCTCGCCGGATATGCTGGTTACAAATATGTTCCTGATCTTTGGCGCTCCTTGACAGAGCCTAAAGAAAATGTGCAAATTATCACGGCGGATTCGCTGAAAGAGATGAAGCAGTCACTGGAAAATAAGCAGCTTCCGGCAGCGGACTCTTTGCTGCTCGCCAGTTCGGAGCAGCCGACAAAGCCGGCGCAAGACACCACGGCTCTCGCTGCAGCGCCGGACACGACTGCGAAACAGATCGCGCCACCGCCGCCTGTCGTCATTTTTAGAGTGGCCGTCATCGACGGCTCTCTGAAAAATAGCAGCATCAATAAATTGAAAAGTAAGATTGCAGCTATTGCCGGAAGCGATAAAGTCTCTTATTTCAAATCAAAATATCGCATCAAAACGTCAAAAATTTTGTGGCGCAAGAGTAGCGACGCGCGAAAGCTGAAGCTGGTTACCAATCGTTTGCTCGGTTACGGGAATTCTTTTGAGCAGGCTTTTGGTAAAAAATCGGAAATTTTCCCACTCGATTTTTCGCTGGTTTTGGGCGCGGATTTTAAAATGCCAACGCTCCGTGATCAATACATGGAACTGACGAATGAAAAAAATGACTACTATCTGGAAATTTTGAACGGCTCCAAAGTGAGCGGCCTGGCGCGAAAAATGAGCAACATGCTTCATCATCAAAAATTTGATGACAAACGACTGGTCGTCGTGGATTATCGCAATGCGGACAAACTCACTTACACGAAATCCTTCATTAAATGCGAATCTTCGAAAAATGACATTGCGCTGAAAATGGCGGCTGATTTCGGATTGCCAACGTTGATTACAAACGCGCCTCTTTTTGACATTAAAATTATCATTGGAACCGATATTCGGAAATAAAATATTTGCCAAATCGTCGCTAAATAGCACGCTGAATAACCGCCAAAAAGAGGGCAGCCGTTCTGTTTTAATAATTTTGTGAGCAATAGTTTTGTCGATTAAGGAGAAGTGAGAAATATGTCCCTGATGCGAAAAATACAGCTCATTTTTGTTTTTTTGATTGTGATTACTGTCATTATTTATTTAGCGGAATTTCAGACACAAGCGCGGCCTGTAACGCTGGGGTTGGACGAATTGATGGGTGAGCAATTTGATTTAATCAAAGGAAAACGCGTCGGCGTGATCACGAACCAGACCGGCGTTGACTCCCAGAATCGCCACATCGCTGACTTGCTCAGTGAAACGCCGGAGGTGGAATTAGTTGCATTATTCGGTCCGGAACATGGTATCCGCGGGGATGTCGAAGGCGGGTACCAGGTTGAAAATAATAAAGACACAAAAACAGGCGTGCCAATTTTCAGCATTTACGGCAAGACGAAAAAGCCCACGCCGGAAATGCTCGCCGGACTCGAGGCGCTGATTTTTGATATTCAGGATGTGGGGACGCGATTTTACACGTTCATTAGCACCATGTCGCTGTGCATGGAAGCCGCGGCGGAACAGGGAATTCCGTTCATCGTGCTGGACAGGCCCAATCCCATCGGCGGCGTTTTTGTCGAAGGTCCGGTGCTGGATCCGGAATTCAAATCTTTTGTGGGAATTCATCCCATTGCGCTGCGGCACGGCATGACCGTGGGCGAATTGGCGAAAATGTTCAACGGAGAGGGCTGGTTGAAAGACGGTGTGCGCGCTGACTTGCACGTCGTGAAAATGAGAAACTGGCGCCGCGACAGCTATTTTAGCGAGCTGAATTTGAAATGGATCAAGCCGTCGCCAAATATGCCGTCGCCGATGACGGCCTTGCTTTATCCGGGCATGGGATTGCTGGAGAGCTGCAATGTCTCCGAAGGCAGAGGGACAACTCGCCCGTTTGAGAAAATTGGTGCGCCCTGGATCGATCACGTCCGATTGAAATCGCTGCTGGACAGCGCGGCAGTGCCGGGGATTGAAATCGATACGGTGAGTTTCATTCCGCAAGACATGCCCGGCGCAGCGATGAATCCGGAGTATGAAGATGAACTTTGCCGCGGTCTTTTTTTGCATGTCACTGACCCGCATCGTTTCCCGGCGGTGGAGTTTGGTTTGCGCACTATTTGCGCGATCAAAAGATTGCACCCGAAAGAATTTCACTGGAATTCTCCCCGCAGTCCCCTGATCATGTTCGGCGACAGAGCGACAGTGGAGGCAATCGACAGGGGAGAGACGCCGGAAAAAATCATGGAAAGCTGGCAGGAAAAGTTAACCGGATTTTTGAAAATCAGGAAAAAATATCTCATTTATGACTAATTTACGCTGGCGCTTAAAACGGTGGTTCATTCTTTTGCGAGACAGTTTTCCTGTCAATTCTATTTTGAAACGGGAGAATAAAAATTTCCGTACATTGCTGTCAGCGACGGGCGCCGGTCCCCAAAGGGTGCTCGATCTTGGCGTGGGCACTGGGAATGTGCTGCGACAATTTTCGGATTCGTTTCAATGTTTCGCCATCGATTTCACTTTTTCCATGCTCAAAACGACGAAGAAAAATTTTCCGGCGGCGCATCTGGCGCAGGCGGATGCCAATATTTTGCCTTTCAAATCCGAGATTTTTGCTTTGGTAACAGCCGTTGGGCTATTAGAATATATTGAGGACACCATTCCGCTGTTCAATGAAGTGTGTCGTGTGCTGAAAAAGAAGGGATTTTTCATTTTTACATTTGCTCCGAAGAATCTGTGGTCCTGTTTGCGCATTTTGTTGGGACACCAGATTCGCATGAGAAAGTTGGAACAGATAAATTCATTGGCAAATATTTGTGAGTTTGAGTTGGTGGAAGTCAGACATACAATAATGCAGGTTCAGGTTTTAATAAAAAAACAATAAAACCTCGTGCCGGATTTTGGCATGGGAAAAGATAAACTTTAGCCGAAAATGAAAAAATGAAAGCCGAAACTCCCATTTCGACTCCTCGTTTTCTGATTGCGGACGACGCTTCTCCGCAGAAAAGGCCGAGAAAATCCACTCCCAGAACAAGTCTGGATCGGCTGATTCACAACTCGGAACATTTCTCGGAAATTTTGCAAGCGAACCCCAAACTGAAATCTCTGCGCTTCGATGAACTGGATTTGCTGCGCGATTTGCGGGAGATTGTCGATCGGGAGAAAAAAGAATTTGACCGCATCAAAAATCCAGCCGAATTCCGCCGCATGATCCGCGTCATGCTGTTGCCAAAATATCTCACTCCCGAATTTGTCAAAGACGCCGCGGACAAGCTGCTGGGGCAACTGCTCATGAGCAGGAAAAAAGCGGATCAAGACGCGCTAATGACGGCGCTGGTTTTCTTGCAGTCGCACACGGACCTGGAACTGCCTGTTGAAGACAATCCGCTTTGGGAGACAATTTTCAACATTTCGCTGCAAGATGGCTTGAAATTCGTCGATTCGCTGACTGTGCTCACCGAAGGCATGAATCAGCTCAAAATCAGCGACCCGGAACTACTGTCACGCGATCCGTTAGTACTGCAAAAAACGAAACAAATTTGCCAGTGGCACGTTTTCTGGCGGCAGCTCATTTCGCGGAAAGGAATCATGGCTTTCGAGGGACTGATTTCTTCTATTCTGCGCGGTGATTTCGTCATTGAGTTGTATTTTGATGAATTGGTGCATCTGCCTTATTATTTGTACGCGTTGTTCAAAAAAGATTTGAATGATCCGAATTTTTTGACCGAGACCATCCCGGACGGCGATAAAGAAAAATTGGCAAAAGATTTGAGCGATGCCATTTTGCACTGCGTGGAAGTTGACCTGCCATTCGTTTTGCCGCAGTTGATCAAACGGCTGGAAAAAGCGCTGAAAAAACAGAGTGACCCCAAATTGATCGAGCAATTGAAAGAGGCGATTCAGCAACTGAAATCAGAAAATGATCCGGTGAACAATATTTTCCTCATTATGCTCATCGCCGCCAAAATCAGCATGAAAAAATATTGGGAGAGTCAGCGCGATCGGTTTTTCTTTTTTACTATTTTGAAAAATCCACTCGATGCCAAAAATTATTTTGATTACGGCAACATTCTTGTCCGCATACGCAAATCGAGAAATGCGGAACAACTCTTCCGCTGCGCCATTGAAATCGATCCGGAATCTTTCTGGGGTTACTGGGGACTGGGGCAATTTTTTCTCAAAAAAAATAAGCACAAAGATGCTGAAAATTATTTATCCCGGGCGTTAAAAACCGCTCAAAAGCAAGCGCTTCAAAATCCGCGAAAATTGCACCGCGAGCTTTTTCTCATCAACGAGGACCTTAAAAAACTCAAACGCCTGAAGATAAAAAAACAGGTAGAAGTGGAACCGCAGATTGAGTTGTTTTGAGTGATAAAAAAAGCAATTTCCAAAAAGTACGCTGCCACGAAAAAATATCTCTCCAGAAAACGCTTGTAAATCAAAGAAAAATTTTTTACAGATGTCACCGATCAGGATTTCAATGAAAAAATCCGCACCAAAATGCACATGGTTTTCCAGGAAGGCGCTGAAGATCCGGAAGCATTTGCCGGAAGAGGATTGGTGTAATTCGTATGGTGGGAAAATATTACCCTAAAAAAAAGAGGCCGGAGTCAACTCTGTTGCCGGAATTAGGGGGAGTTACCGGCAATGTAGAATTAACCCGACCTCATCTACTCGCAAAAATGTCATTTAGCTCAATGAATTGGCGTATTTCGCTAATTTCGATTTCTTGTTCGCTGCTTTATTCTTGTGAATAATCCCTTTGGAAACCAGTTTATCCAGAATTGAATAGGCTGATTGCAACTCTTTTCCGATCGCTTCTTTGTCAGTTGTTGCACGCACTTTTTTCAGTGTGGATTTCATCATTGACTTGTAGCTCACATTATATCGGTTTTGCTTTTTGCTTAACACGATCCTTTTCTTTGCTGATTTATGATGCGCCATCTTCACCTTCCTGCTTTTTTTCGCTTGTTATCCGTTTATTTTTCTTAAATATAAAAAAATTATCCTTAAATGTCAATAGAAATTTTTCAGGGTAGAATATCCCTCAAAAAAATTTTTCAAAATTCTGAAGCGCAAACATAGCGCTATTGTCGATATAGTTGAATTATGAAAAAATTTCTTCTCGCAACAAATCAGAAAGAGTTGAACAAAAAGTTCCTCGCCGATTTTAAAGAACAATCAGAAATTTTCAAGTTCTTGGCAGCTCTTCCTGAATTTTGCATTCCAAAAATTTAATGCGCACGTTGGCAAAAGGTTCCCGCTGATACTTTTTGTGCCATTGGTGGGGGATTTGTACCGACGAAAATGGCGTCAAAAATTTTTTGATTGAAATTTTGAGAGGATAAAAATAATGTAATAACAATAAGTTATGTCTGGTAGAAAAATTCGGCTCACGCTTGGCACGTTGATTGCCAGATGAAAAGTAAGTTTTGAAAAAAATTACTTGCATGAACTAAAAATAACTTGGAGGCTTCAAATGAGGAAATTACTTACAGTGGCGTTGATGGCGTTGATGTTGGTCGGTGTCGGCATGGCGAAAGATTCGAAAACCAGTGACAATCATCAACTGATCCAATTTTTGAAAGACGACAATATCGGCATTCGCTCTTCGGCGGCGCAGTTGTTGGGTGAGCGAAAAGTCAAAGAAGCAGTAGAGCCGCTGATTCAAATGTTGAAAAATGCGAAAAATTTTCGCATGCGAATTGTCGTTGCAGTGGCGTTGCACAAAATCGGTGACCAGCGCGCGTTGCCGGTTCTGAAAAAAGTGGCCGTTAATGACCCGAACAAAACCGTCCGCCGCGTTGTGTCCGGTCTGGTGAATGATTTCGAAAAAACGCGTCTGACGAATTTATAGTCCATCCTCTTGTGGTTTTTCAAATAACAGAAATCCTCTGCCCGTTACGAGCAGGGGATTTTTTTTGCTGCTAATATTTTGAATCTTCTCAAAGTTAGACTCATCTAAAAACGCGGCGAGTAATCCAATTTTGGCAATTAATGAAAATAATAAAAATTTGCCTTGATTCTTAAACCCAAATAGCTTATATTCAGCGTTTTTGATTCTCCGGGCATTTTTGCTCGATTGCAAATGGGTTGAAAAAATTAATAATTTGAAAGTTGCAAGGAGAGATGGAGTTGGTAGGAGTTTTACCTTTAAATAAGGTGCGGAACATTGGCATTATGGCGCATATCGACGCCGGAAAAACGACAGCGACGGAGAGAATTCTGTATTTCACCGGGAAAATACATCGATTGGGCGAAGTCCACGATGGCCAAGCGACGATGGACTGGATGGAGCAAGAAAAAGAACGCGGAATCACCATCACGTCGGCGGCGACGACGGCGAAATGGCGCGGTCATGAAATAAATATTATTGACACACCGGGTCATGTGGACTTTACGGCTGAAGTGGAGCGGAGTTTGCGCGTCCTGGATGGCGCCATTGCACTTTTCTGCGCCGTAAGCGGCGTCCAGCCTCAATCGGAAACGGTGTGGCGCCAATCGGAAAAATATGGCATTCCCAAAATCGCTTTTGTCAATAAAATGGATCGCGTGGGTGCGGATTATTTCACGGTCATCAAAGAAATTGAGCAGATCTTGGGAGCAAATGTCATTCCTATTACCATTCCTATTGGCAAAGAGGATCAATTCAAAGGGATAGTGGACCTGGTGGAAATGAAGGCAATTTATTATGATGACTCGGCGTTAAATTTGACGTATCAAGAAACGGATATCCCCGCTGATATGCGCGAAGATGCGGAAAGATGTCGCAAAGTGCTGATTGAAAAAATTTCCGAGCAGGACGAGGCGTTGTTCGAGCTTTACCTGGAAGGCAAAGAACCGGCAGAAGAACAGATTCGTAGCGCCATTCGAAAAGCGACATTGAGTATGGATGTCGTTCCCGCTATGTGTGGCGCGGCTTACAAAAATAAAGGGGTGCGACGTCTGTTGGACGCGGTGGTGGATTTTTTGCCTTCTCCTGAGGACAGACCGCCAATCATCGGAATCGCTGAAAAAGAGGGCGAAGAGCCGCCGGCGCGCAAGCCTTCAGATGACGAACCATTTTCTGCACTGGTTTTTAAGGTGATGACTGATAAGCATCGCGGCAAAATGACCTACATCCGCGTTTATTCCGGAACGGCGAAAGCCGGGTCCTATGTTTACAACTCGACCATCGGCAAAAGACAGCGCATCGGTCGCATTTTTCAAGTGCATGCGAATAAAATAGAAAGCGAGGAAGCGATTTACGCCGGCGAGATCGGAGCAATTGTGGGATTGGCCGATTCTTCGACTGGCGATACTATTTGCCAGGAAGACCGTCCGATTTTGCTCGAAGCGATAGAATTTCCTCAGCCTGTTGTGTCTGTCTCCGTAAAGCCGAAAAGTCGTCAGGATCGGGACAAATTGTCGGTGGGGCTGGTGAAGTTAGCCCAGGAAGATCCCACTTTTTTAGTCAAGATAGACGAGGAAACCGGCGAGACAGTGATTTCCGGAATGGGCGAGCTGCATCTGGAAATTTTGCTCGACCGATTGAAAAGAGAATTCAACGTGGATACAGAAATAGGAATTCCTCAGGTATCCTATCGCGAAACGATTTACAACAGAATTCAGGAAAATACCAAGTTCGCCAAACAGAGCGGCGGCCACGGTCAGTTTGCGCATGTGGTTCTGGATATTGAGCCGTTGGCGGAAGGAAAGGGCTTTGAGTTTGTGAATAAAATTTTCGGTGGCGCTATTCCCAGGGAGTATATTCCGGCTGTGGAAAAAGGAATTATCGACGCCATGGAAGAAGGGCCTTACGCCGGATATCCGGTCGTTAATGTTCGCTGTACGCTCGTCGATGGTTCTTTTCATCCGGTGGATTCGTCTGAAATGGCATTTCGGACGGCAGGCGCCTTATGTTTCCGTACCGGTTTTGCTAAGGCCGGCCCGAAATTGCTGGAGCCGGTCATGGAAGTGGATGTGACGACGCCGGAGGAATTTTTGGGTGCCGTGACCGGGAGCATCGTTTCCAAACGCGGCAAAATAATGAGTATGGACGCAAGAAATGGCACGCGAATAGTGAAAGCGCACGTGCCGCTGGCGGAAATGTTTGGCTACACCAATGAGTTGAGAAATATCACTTCCGGCCGCGCAAGCGCGAGTATGCATTTTGATCATTACGCAGTCGTGCCTTTCTCGATTGCCGAGGAAATCGTTGAAAAACGGCGACAGGAAAAAGCCAGTAAATAAATTTTGAAATATTTTTCAATTTTTGACACTTAAAGAAATGAGGTTTAGTTGCGCGAAAGACTGAACCTCATTTTGAAGAGAAGATGATCGATCTATCTACGTCTTTTTTATTTTATCCGAGCTGCGAATTACTTACTATTCCGCTGTAAGGCGAAACTCAGAGTCAGCTTTTGATTTTTTGCCAAAATTGTCTGGCATCTTTTAATGCAAAGAAATTTCTATTCCACAAAAATGTCATTGATGAGTTTATTATCACAAGACCCTTTCGCACAAACCAAGAATCCTCGAAACAAAATAGCCTCTTCCACGTAGAGAATCATATTCAGTTTGACTGTCTCCTTCAGTTTTACGAGCAAACTTACAATATTTCCTTGCATTTTTGCAAATTTTTTACAATATTTCACAAAAAGCCACTTTGATAAATTAATATGGAGGACATGATGAAACAAAAAAGCTTGTTTGCGCTGCTGATTATTATTGC
Source organism: Calditrichota bacterium (assembly GCA_013152715.1). Lineage (NCBI taxonomy): Bacteria > Pseudomonadati > Calditrichota > Calditrichota bacterium. The sequence continues at coordinate 12,105 of JAADFU010000092.1, read as the reverse complement.
TCTGTCTTTGTGTCTGTTGTCTTCATCGACGCTGGCACAAAATTTTGACGCCATGAAGAAAAAAGTGTCAGAGTACACATTGGACAATGGCATGAAATTTATCGTCATGGAACGGCACGACGCGCCGGTCGTTTCGTTTCACGTTTACGCGAATGTGGGTTCAGCCAACGAAGTGAATGGCATTACCGGCATTTCTCACTTGCTGGAACACATGGCGTTCAAAGGAACGAAAATCATCGGAACTAAAGACTACAATGCCGAAAAGAAAATTTTTGGCCAAATGGACAAACTTTACGATGAAATTATTCGCGTAAAATATGGTCTGAATCCCGATAGCGTCAAGTTGGCGGCGCTGAATACAAAATTTGAGTCTTTGCAAAATGAGGCAAAACAATACGTCGTCAATAATGAGCTGTTCGATTTATTCATGCAGCAAGGCGATGCGGGAATCAATGCCTACACGAGCAATGACGCCACGCAGTATATTAACAGTTTGCCTTCCAATCGTTTGGAATTCTGGATGTCGGTGACGTCCGATCGTTTTCTGAATCCCGTTTTCCGTGAATTTTACAAAGAAAAAAATGTCGTCATGGAAGAACGGCGGCTCAGTTTGGAGACCCAGCCCACGGGACGATTAATGGAAGATTTTCTGGCGGTAGCCTTCAAAGCTCATCCCTATCATCATTCCGTGGTCGGGTACATGTCTGATTTGAAGAAAATTACCCGGCAGGATGTCGCCAATTATTTTCATGAATACTACCAAGCGGGAAATTTGACTGTCGGCATCGTCGGCGATGTGAAAGCGAAAGAAGTTTTTAAATTAGCAAAAATTTATTTCGGAAGACTGCCGAGGGGACCGGAGCCGAGACCGGTGCGCACTGTTGAACCGGAACAGTGGGGCGAGAGAATTGCGAAAGTTTCCGCACAATCGCAGCCGATTCTGCTTGTCGGATATCATCGCCCGGCAGAGACTGACCCCGATGATGCCGCGTTGTCCGCTTTGGCAAACATTATCGGACAGGGTCGCTCTTCCCGGCTGTGGGAATCTTTGGTAAAAGACAAAAAAATTGCCATCCAGACAGGAACATTCAACGGCTTTCCCGGAACGAAATTTCCTAATCTCATTGCTTTCGTTGCAGTGCCATCGAAAAATCACACTTCTGATGAGTGCCTGGATTTGATCGAAAAAGAGATCGAGGGCATCAAGACCGAGCCTGTGACAGCGGAAGAATTGACAAAATTCAAACAATCCACGAAAAAAAGCGTGATTGACGGCATGAAAGCGAACGCCAGCATTGCTTCCACGCTGACCTATTTCGAGGTCGTGCACGGGGATTGGCAGAAGGCATTTGAGCAAATTGCCGCCATCGAAAAAGTGACCGCTGAAGATATCATGCGTGTTGCCAAAAAATATCTGGTTACGAAAAACCGTACCATCGGGGAGATCGTTCCTGAAAATGAAGCTGAATGACGAAGTTTATTTTACTGGCAAAAATGACGAGAAATTTAACATAGAGGGTGAAAAATGAATAAGAAAATTTTTAAAATAATAGGTTTGCTGCTCGTTTTTATGCTGGGGCTCTCTGTTTTGTCCTTTGCCCAAAAAAGCCCAAAATCGAAGTTTACCTTTCCGACATTGAAAAAAATCAACATGCCGAAAGTCGAGCAAGTAACGCTGAAAAATGGCATGAAATTATTTTTAGTGGAAGACCACGACTATCCGACCATTGACATGCGCGCCATGTTTCGCGCTGGCTCTGTTTACGAACCCGCCGACAAAATCGGGCTGGCGTCGATCACAGGCGATGTATTGCGCACTGGTGGCACGAAGCATCTCTCCGGCGATGAAATTGACAAAAAATTAGAAACCATGGCGGCGTCGATCGAGACGGGAATCGGGACCACTTCCGGGTACGCTTCTGTTTCCATGCTCAAAGAAAATTTGCCGGAAGTGCTCAATCTTTTCGCCGACATTTTGATGAATCCGATTTTTGCCGACGAAAAAATCGATCTGGAAAAAGTTCAGGCGCGATCTGCCATTGCCCGCCGCAACGACAATATTCACAGCATCACTGGCAGAGAATTTAACAAATTGATTTACGGGGCGGACAGTCCGTATGCCCGCCGTCCGGAATACGCCACTATCGACGCGATTCAGAGACAGGATATTGTCAATTACTACAAGAAATTTTTCGCGCCAAATAATATGATCATGGCAGTCTGGGGCGATTTCAAAACCAAAGACATGGTGAAAAAAATAGCGGCGGCGTTCGCCGATTGGAAGAAGCGGGACTTGAATATTCCGCCCATTCCCAAGGTCGATTACAAATTTCGCTACGCACTGAATTACATCGAAAAGACGGATGTCAATCAAACGAGTATCATGCTCGGCTACATCGGCGGTCTGATGAACAATCCGGATTTGCCCGCTTTGAATGTGATGAATAAAATTTTGTCCTTCGATCGCATGTTCAAAAATATTCGTACGGACAAAGGACTGGCGTACAGCGTGTGGGGAAATTACGGCAGCAATTATAATTATCCCGGAGTTTTCACTGCCGGCGCCCAGACAAAATCCGAATCCACAGTTCAAGCCATTGAGTTGATGTTGCAGGAAATGAAACGCATGATGGCGGAAATGGTCAGCGAAGAAGAATTGCAGCGCGCAAAAGACCAGTATTTGAATTCTTTTGTTTTCAATTTTGACAGCAAAGCGAAAATCATCAATCGAATGCTGACCTATGCCTTTTACGGCTATCCGCTTGATTTTGCTGATCAAATTAAGCAAGGCGTGGAAAAAGTGACGCGCGAGGACGTTTTTCGTGTCGCCAAAAAATATTTAAAACCGGATCAGGTGCAAATATTGGTCGTTGGCAATCAGGCGGATTTCGATAAGCCGCTTTCCACGCTGGGCAAGGTTAATGTGATCGATATTTCTATTCCCGAGCCGAAAATGGAAACGCCGGAAGCCACGGCTGAAACTCTCGAAAAAGGAAAAAATTTCTTCCGGAAAGCGATCGACGCCATGGGCGGCATGGCAAAAATTAGCGGGCTGAAAAATTACGTTTCCTCAGTGAACTTGACTCAGGTCGTCGGCCCCAATGAGATGAGTTTTGACGCGAAAATGATCAGCGAATATCCGGATAAATTTAAGATGATTATGAAAACGCCGCAGGGAGAAATGCAAATTATTGTGAATGGCGAAAAGGCGATTATGAAAAGTCCGATGGGGTCCAGGCCTTTCCCGGAAAATCAAAGAAAATCCCTCATGGCAAATTCGGCGCGCGATCCGCTTGTCATTGCCAAATATCTTGATGACTATCAGATTCAATTTATCGGAAAAGAAAAATTTAACGAAAAAGACGCTGTCGATTTGCTGTTCACCAAAGGGGACAATGTTTTCCACCTCTATTTTGATCCTAATACGTTATTAATACTGGGAAGCTCATATCAGGAAACACTGCCGACAGGCCCGGCGACGGTGGATGAATTTGTCGATGACTTTCGTGAAGTGAATGGCGTCAAGATTCCCTTTCACACCGTGGGCAAGGCAAACGGGAAGAAGCAATCGGAAGTGACCATTAAAGATTTTCAGTTTAATGCGCCATTGGAAGCCACGACGTTTAATGTCGAAAAATAGCGAATGATAATTTGCATTCTTTAGACGAAATTTAAAAAGGCCGGAAGCTGTTATCTCCGGCCTTTTTTGCAGTAAATCTTTGACTCAATTAAAATGCGTTTTGCGAGATTTTCAATGAGAAATTTTACCGCTCACTTTCGTCGGTAAAATTCTTGAGAAATTGTTTGGAATCGAGACGCGCGATTCCTCTGAGCAATTCCTGATGCTGCTTGAGCAATTCTGTTGTGTCTTTGCCGCCTGCTTCGGCCGATTTTATCGCTAATGTAACGTCGTGCAAAAGTTTTTCGTAGCTTTTCCTTCTTAACATCGCTACACAATCGACGATCAATTTTTTCTGATCCGTATTCGGCGGCAATGGCTCATTCAAAAATTCTGAGATCAACGGCGCTAATTTGGCGTCGGCGATGAGTGCTGCGATGTCGTTGGTTTCCACAAATTCATAGCTATTGTAAATGTCGATCAAACGAGAAAAAAAATCCCGATGCAAAGGATCGCTAATATCGTCGAGGCTGAGATGGTCGAAAATGGTCCGCATCCAGTTGATGTCCGAAAACGCAAGCCGCAGCAGGTTCTTTTCGGCAAGCTCGTATCTGGATTTTTGCTGGGGCTGTTGCTCTGGTTTTTTTTCAAGCGGCGTGACTTCCGTTGGGCGATAGGTTGTGCGACCTCTCTTCATCATTTCCAGTTTTTGAAATAGCGCCCGTTCTTCCAAGGCAAAATATTCGGCGATCTCTTTGATGGTCAGATTCTGCTTAACCGGGTCTTTGATACGCGCCACCGAGCTCAACAGCTCTGTGATGATATGGGACATGCCCTGATTTGTTTCGCGGTCGTACTGTTTGGTGAGTAAATTTATCTTGAATTGCGTCAAAGACATCGCCTGGTGAATCAAATTGTGGAACTGATCGGCGCCCTGAGTTTGAATGAAATTGTCCGGGTCGAGTCCCGGGGGTAGCGTGACAATGGAGACGTCGATGTCCTCGTCCAGAAAAAGCTCGGCGCCGCGAATCGCTGCGGCGGAACCGGCGGAGTCCGCGTCGAACAGCATGACGACATTTTGCGTGTAGCGTTTGATAAGTTTCGCCTGGTGGGAAGTCAGTGCCGTGCCGGAAGTCGCAACCACATTTTGAATGCCATGCTGGAAAAGGCTGATGAGATCAGTGTAGCCTTCCACAAAAATCACCTGGTCGAGTTTCTGAATTTCAGGCCGGCTCTGAAGCAGCCCGAATAAAACATACCCTTTCCGGTAAATCGGCGTTTCCGGAGAATTGATATATTTGGGTTGTTGAGGATCGTCGTTGATGATTCGTCCGCCAAAACCGAGCACTTTTTTGTTGAGATTGAGGATGGGGATGACAAATCTGCCTCGAAAGCGGTCGTAATAGCCGCCATTGTCTTTTTTGATGATTAGTCCGGCTTTGTGCAGCGATTCCAGCGATACTTGATCTTTTTGCGCCTTTTTGATCAGTCCGTCCCATTGCGGAAGAGCGTAGCCTAACCCAAATTTTTTGATCATTTCCGGCGAAATTCCTCTGCTCTGAATGTAATCCAATCCTGCTTTGCCGGCTTCGGAGAACAAATTCTGGTAGAAAAAGTTTGCCGCCCAGCGGTTGACAAAGTACAGCGCTTCCTTTTCTTTTTCAAGCTGCAAGTTCTGCGGCGAATCATTGAGACTGATGCCCGCTTTTTCGGCCAAAAATTTCACTGACTGAGGGAAGGTGAGTTTCTCGATTTCCATGATAAAATTGAAAACACTGCCGCCTCTTTTGCAGCCAAAGCAATGGAAAAGCTGCTTCTCGGGATCCACAGAAAACGATGGCGCAGAGTCTTGATGAAAAGGACACAGTCCCACGAATCGCTTCCCCGATTTTTTAAGAGTCAAATATTGTGAAATGACATCCACAATGTCGTTGGCGTTGCGTACTTGCTCGATGATTGTCTCTGAATATTTTGGACTCATGGGAAATTTGCTCTTTTCGGAAAATAGTTCGACAAAGTTTTTTGGGGTTTTGGGTACGAGTACTTTAAATTCGCTTTTTTTAAAATATCAATTTCAAACTTAAAAATCAAGCATAAAAATGACGCGGCGACACAGGATATTTGACAAGTGCAAAATATGACTACAAAAGAGAATTAAACTTTTAAACAGCGCCAATCAATTTTCAAATATTTTCCCTCCTGTTTTACGTCTTTGATTTTTTCTTTTTAGAAGAACTCATCTGTGAAAAAATTCATTTGAATTTTAAAAAATAGAAAAAAATATTGCATTGTTGGCATAAATAGTTTATATTGTGAAACAATAACAAAAGCAAACAATATTGGAGGAGGAAAGTGATATGAAACGATTATTTGTTGTAGCAGTTGTGCTGTCGCTGTTTTTGGCTTTTGGTTGCGGTAAACAGGAGGGACGATTTGTGTATTCACCGGAAAAGCCGCAGCAAGGGCAGGAAATTGTTGTCAAATATCATCCGGCTGGCACGAATCTGGAAGGCGCCAAATCCGTTGAGATGCTGGCGTATCAGTTTTTCGGACCGGAAATGCCCACAGTAGTGAGCGCAGCAATGAAAAAAGACGGCGGAAAGTGGACAGCCTCTTTCACACCGGCGGATTCTGCGGTGTTAGTCGCAGTGAATTTTCGTTCCGGCGAAACTGTGGACAACAATGACCGTCAGGGGTATTTCATTGAATTGTACGACGACGAAGGAAACGTCGCTTCGGGTACAAAAGGCAGTTTAGCGTATATTTTTTACAGCGGTGCTTATCCGCTGGATATCAAAACGGACAGGCCAAAAGCGTTGAGCCTGCTGAATGAAGAATTTGCCGCGCATCCGGAAATGAAAGATCAGCTTTTTTCTTTGTATCTCGATCTCATTGTGCGCACGGATCGCGAGAATGGCAAAGACAAAGTGAAAGCGATTCTTGACAGCATTGAGGCGCTGCCTGAAATTTCTTTGAAACAAAAAGAGCTGCTGGCGAGCTGGTACAATCGCGTCGGCGAGCAGGAAAAGTCTGACAAATATTATCAGGAAGTTGTCGCGGCTGATCCCACTGGCACGTTCGCGGAGATGAAAAAATTCAGAGAGTTTCGCGCTATGCAGGATGTGAATGAGAAGATCGCTTTTTACAAAAAATATGTCAAAGATTTCCCGGAAGGGAGATACGCTGATTACATCTCCTCGGTCATCTTGAAAGACCTGGCGCAGCAGAAACAATTTGATGCCGCGGAAAATTTTATCAGTAGTGTTGTCCCCAAGCCGACGGCGACAATGTACAATTCATTGGCATGGGACATGGTGCAGCAAGAAATCAATTTAAATTCCGCCGCGGAAATAGCGAAAAAAGGAGTCGAACTGGCGCGCAAGGGTTTGGAAGCCCCTGTTTCGGAAAAACCGAGCTATTTGACTGAGGCTGATTGGCGCAAGCAACTCAAAACGCCGTTGGGAAATGTTTTGGATACCTACGGTTTTGCGCTTTACAAACTGGGTAACAAACAGGAAGCGCTGCCAATTTTTAAAGAAGCGGTGGAAACTACGGACAGAAGCAACGGCGATGTGAATCAACGTTACGCACAAACGCTTCTCGAGACCGGGAATAATGAAACGGCGCTAAATTTTCTGAAAGAACTCATTCCCGCCGGATTAGGATTTCCGGGAATCGAAGATGAATTCAAAAAAGCTTACGTTGCCGTGAAAGGTTCTGACGAAGGCGCTGACGAGTTGCTCGCGAAGCTGCAGAAAGAAGGTAAAGAGAAACTTTTCGAAGAATTAAAAAAAGAAATGCTTGATCTGCCGGCGTCGGATTTTACGCTCGTTGACATGAATGGCGATTCTGTTTCTTTGAAAGATTTGCGGGGAAAAATTGTCATCACTGATTTCTGGGCGACCTGGTGCGGACCTTGCAAGGCGTCCTTCCCGGCAATGCAAAAAGCAGTGGACAAATTCAAAGACGACCCTGACGTGCAATTTTTATTCATCAACACCTGGGAACGCGGCGAAAACGTCAAAGAGCACGTCGCCAAATTCATCAAAGATCACGGCTACACTTTTCACGTTCTGTTTGATTTGAAAAATGAAGTCGTTTCCGCCTTCGGTGTCGAGGGCATCCCGACGAAATTCATCATTGACAAAAAAGGAAAAATTCGCTTCAAGAGCGTCGGGTTCGGCGGCGACGAACAAAAGTTGGTCGATGAGTTGAGTTCGATGATTGAGATGTTGAAGTAAAACCAAAAGATTTTTTCAAATGAAAAAAGCCCCTCGTTTCTCAACGCGAGGGGTTTTTTTAAAGAATTTCAGTACTGCTGAAGCAGTTAACTATTTATTTTCTTTTTTACTAACACCACAATTTACAGGCTGTCCGAAAAGTAGGGAATGCAAATTTGCATTCCCTACATATAGACACGTTCAAAGGCAACAATACAGCATAAAAGCTATTAATGGACATAGTTTTTAGACAGCCTGTTTATTGTGGTGTTAGTTCAATTTAGTTGTTTGCAGCTATTCTGCCACGCGAAATGTGGTACACAGATAGTTCAGTTTTTCATCCAATATTTTGTTGTGTTTTTTGTTTGCTGCTTTCCCCGGGAGCTTTTTGAAATCATCTGTTTGTTGGCTCAATGCCTTGAATAACTGCCATTTGTAACGAAATTCTTTCCCCACCAGATTGCGAATGGCTTCCATTTGCACAGGTGTGAACATTTTGTGATCCAGTTTTTTGACGCCTTTTTCATCGATGCGAAAATGATCAATTTCAGCAAAGTAGAAAAGTGCCTTTGCTAATTTTTGGTCGGGATGAATTTTTCTGCGCAATGCTTTTCTGAATGAAACGGCATTTTCAAATTTCAGATTCTTCAATTGCTCCAGCCCGGTTGTGTCAAATCCTTTTTCATTCAATTCATCCACGACTTGCTGATTAATTTGATACTGGATGGGGCGATACACATTTTGGTTGAAAACATTTTGAAGAAAAAACAGCGCAAAGAAGCTAATGAGCGCTGCTGCGACTGGAGTAGTTACCCAGCCAAGCGCAATATTTCCTAGCGTTCTGAATTTGATTCCTTTCCCGCCTCTGGCGATGCCGATGCCCAAAACGGCACCGACGACTGCCTGGGAACTGGAAACGGGGACCAGCGGAATGCTCGGCAGCCCGTGAGAGATCAGCCAATTGGAAAGACTTTCCGAGGCAAAAAGAAACAGGACCAGGGACTCGGAAAGCACAACCACGAGGGCGGCTATCGGCGTCAATTTTACTAATTCATTTCCGACAGTGGACATCACTCGGTGCGAGTAAGTGAACACCCCCACTGCAATAGCTGCGCCGCCCAGAAAGAACAATTGTTGTGCGCTGGAAAATTGGAATAAACCAAAAAAGTCCAGTGATTTGAACGGCGTCACCGGCACGAACACGCCCATGACGTTGGCGATGTTGTTGGCGCCCAGCGAATAGGAACCAAAAGCGCCTACCAACAGCAGTGCCACGCGCGTATTGAAGTCCATTTGCAATAAATGAATTTTTACTTTTGACAAAAATAATTTAGCGAGCTTGTAGAGGACGATAGAAAATGCCGCAGCCAAAAAGGGGCAAACAACCCAGGTCGCCACTATTTTGGTCAGAGAGTTGTAATCCGTCAAAGTTCCGCTGAAAAGATTCCAGCCGATAATTGCGCCAACAATTGCCTGCGATGTGGAAACAGGAAGCCCCAATTTCGTCATCCAGTAAACCGTCAATGCGGCGGCCAGTGCGACCATGAAAGAGCCAGCAACTGCGTTGATTGCGCCCAATTTTCCCAATGTGTGTGATGCGCCGGCGCCGGAGATGACTGCACCTAAAATGACAAAAATGCTGCAAACATAGGCGGCAGTTTTGAACTTTACCATTCGCGTGGCAACAGCGGTGCCGAAAACATTCGAGGCGTCATTTGCTCCCAATGACCAGCCCAAGAACAAACCGCTCGACAGAAAAAAAAGTAACATCCTCTATTCCGCTTTCCTTAAATTGATCGCTTAATTGTGTAAATGGCCAATCTGTCTGCCACATCTTCTGAATCGTCCGCCAGACTATCGATATGCAGAGCAAAGTAGCGAAGGTGAAATTTTTTAGCGAGCGGCAGGTCTGTGCGAAAAGCCTTTCTTTTCAGACGTTCGGCGATTCTGTCTGCCTCTTCCTCGTAAAAAATCACTTTATTTATGTGATCTCTGACAGCATTGATGTCGCGGAAAAATGCACGCATCGCCATAACGATCGCTTCCGCGCATTTCACAACTTTTTCCGTCAGTTCTGTGTAGTCCCGAACAAACTCGTCGGGTATTTCCGGTTGCTCTACAGAGAATTCAAGCAAAGTCGATTTTGTTCGATTAATCACTTTGTCTATTGTCTCCAATAGAGCCAGTACATCACCGCGTGACTCCGGAATCAGTGTGTGTTGGTATAGCTCGGATTCAATTTCTCGACGGAGGTCGTCCGCCTGGTGTTCCAGAGCATTGACGATTTGGAACTTTTGATCAAAGTCATCGTATCTTCTGTTTAAATAATAAATTACACCTTCTTTGAAGTGCAGCGCGCTATTTGCTGCCAGATCGAGATAGCTATCAATTTTTCGTTCCAAGGCGACGGTTTTTGTAAAAAATTTCAGCATTTTCAGAATCCTTAAATTTGGACTTTACAAAAATGATATGCAAAATATTTCTTTTCTTAAATCTCCCAATAAACGTTAAGTTATTTCTTTTGTCGATTGAGCTTTCAAAATAATATACAAAACCAATCTCCCCAAATCAATATTTTTCTCGGCTGGCAGAAAAATGAAGATTTCATTGCGGTAATTCATTCAAATATTTAAACTCATACGTGAAAGCAAATTTTTCTCCCGGTTGCAAAGTCACTTCTTTGGTAAGCAATTCCAAATTTATCAAATTCTCCCCGGGAATCCACCATGTCCGCAGTTTTTCAATTTTGGACGGGTCATACGTTTCCAGAATGCCGAATTTTTTCTCGTGGTTGAAAAAAGCGTGCATCCCGCCGTCCTTCGCGTCAACGAGCAAATGCGCATCGGGGCCCTGATCTGCCTGAAGGTCTTTATTGTAAATTGTCCATTTGCCGTTGTAGTTCACGTAGGCGCTCAAAATCCGGCTATCTGAATTGGACGTTTCCGTATAAAATTCCGGATGCACGACAAATTGATAGGTTCCCGGGTTTTTTCCCTTCTGCAAAATGGAGGTCACACAAAAAATATTCTCCGGCTCATTTTCGGAAAGCCAGATTTTTCGCTGGTAAATCGAGCCGTCAGTCAATTCTCGAGTGAGAATGATTTGATTATTTTTCACTTCAGCGGAAAAAGGAAATTTCAATTTGCTCAAATCCATGTTCACGCCCGGCACTTCGTCAAAAGCGCCGTACATGAAATTATTGTCCAGCATTTGCAGCAGTTGCCTTCCGTCTGGCTTGTGCTTCATTACGACCATTTTTCCGTTGTCCTGAGGCGTGAAAATCAGTTTCCAGACAGAATTTTCCAATTTCAGCGCCGGAATTCCCTGCATGTAATCGGTCTTCAATTTTTGCTCAAATTCACTGAACGGCGCCCGTTCGTTTGCAGAAGTCAAATTGTATTTGTGCGCCAGTTCCAGATATTTTTCCACGGTATTTTCAAATCCCGTTGGGAAACGACGCTTCAAAAATCCGTTTTCAAAATAAAACTCTCTGCCCGCTTCCAGCATCGCGCGATAGGCTGTGAGGGAGATTTTTCCCACTCGGCTGCGAATGGTATCGTTTTCTGCAGCAGTTAGTGCGCGGTTGAAATAGTCGAAGGCTTTAATTGCAAATTCCCGATTCAGACCCAATTCTTTCGGCGATGCAAAACATGTGGGGTGGTCGCCATATTTTTCCACCCAGTCGTGTTCAAAATTTAAATAATCCCAGATGATCGGTGCGGCTTTCCCATAATGTAAATCGCAAAATTCTTTCGCCAGTTCCCAGCTATCCAACTCCGGATTCCACAGACAGCGGGAAATGACATAGTTGCGCAAATCGCTCATTTCACCGGTCAGAGTCATGCCGTTTCCCTGCTCAAATACGCCCTTGACGCGATGCGCCGCATAAAATTTCAGATTTTTACTGATGCTTTTCAAATTAGGAATGGGCAAATCGTAATAACGAAAATCGGTGGCATAAGTCCAGACGTACAGTTCTTTTGCAATTTTGCTCCAATTGAGCAGGTCGTTCATGAACGCCCTGTTTTTCGGACAGTTTGGATCATCGATAGCATGCAGACGGCAGCATTCGATGTCTGCAAGTTGAATTTGTACATTGTCTTCAGGTTTGAGGTGCTGCGGTGGTTTGCGCGTGTACCAATAGGAGAGAGTGCCAATTTTTTTGTCGGGATATTTTTGTGCCACGCGTCGCGCCACTTCATTGACAAACCGCAGATGCGCACCCATTGGCGTGCCTTCCCGTTTATTGATCGCTTCGCAGGAATC
>JAADFU010000091.1 GCA_013152715.1 Calditrichota bacterium | reverse complement strand
AGCCATTTGTGTGAACGGAGCAGTTGTTTCGCCTAAAATATTTTTCAGATTGTTTATTGATAATAGCCATCTTGATATTGTTCTATATATCGAAATAACCAACGTGACTTTTTGGGGGACATCCCAGAAAAACGTAAAAAATGCTTTTTAGAAGCGATATGCAATGATTTTTTCTGCCGAAACTATTTTTTCACCCCAAAATATTTGAAAAATAATTCCTCGGAATGCTTTTTGCCCTCTTCGGTCAGAATCACAGATTTGGCCTTGCTCTTAGGATTGCCGATGTATCCTTTTTCGAATAATCGATTCATTGCATCCCAGTCCATACCTTTCCAGGCGCGGGGGCCATATCCGTCATCAAATGTCGTCAAATAAAGAAGCGCCAGCACCATTTCATCGACTTTTTCCTTGTCGTAATCCATTGTTTTTCTCCCTTTTTTATTGATCCACGTTAATAATGATTGACTCAGTAAAAAGTAAAGAAATAATTTTAAAAAGAAAAGAAAAAATTGTTCCGTATAGGATTTGCTACTTATATTTGGAACACGGGTTTGCACGGATTTTTATCCGAGGCAATCAACGGAATTCAGTTGAAATGTAGCTTTCATTTCAAGAACATCTTTTATTGATTGATTTCTATTTCGGATTATTGGCTCTTTTTCTCAATACGCCCATTTCAACGCCAGAATGGTGTAAAAAAACAGAAACTGCACATAAATCCCAATCACGAACAGAAAACTAACGAACAGAAAAATGGCCTTCACAATTGCAAGAATAATTTTGTTCCGGTAGAATTTTCGCAAAGCGAAAAACAGGTAAACGACAGGGATCAGGATAACAAGAAGAACCAAAATCTGGCCGATGGTCGATTGGGAAGTTCCGATGGCTTTCAATATAAATGCGAAAATGTGAAAAAGAGAAATGAGCGAAAGCAGCAGCAGTAAAAAGAATGACAGGAAATGAGCCGCGAAAATGAAATTTTCCGCATAGAAGCGTCTTTTCTTGAAATTAAGCAGATACAGAAAAAGGGCAAAAATCGGCACAACCAAAAATACAAACGCCGGCTGGTTGTATTTCAGATGAGCATCAAATCGTTCTTCGTAGATTTCCCGGGAAACGTTTGCAGCGTGAGTCTGGTTGGCAATGATTTTTTGGTAGGTTTGGTTGCCCCCAACAATGCTTTTCAAATTAAAATTGAATACCTGAAATTGGTGCGTGTTCAGAAGCGGCGCGAGGAAGAAAAATACAAAATTGATGGCAAAGTAAAGTTTCAGTGGCTGGACAAATCGTTCTCTTTTGTCAGAAAAATAGGAAGCAGCCAGTTCCCCTGGCTTAAAAAAAAGCGCGGCAATGGTTTTAAAAATTCTTTTGTCAATGTGAAAGATTTCAGCCGTGAATTTTTTGGAAAAATTTTTCAGAGAAAGATCATCTGTCGGTTTTTCAGATTTCATATTTTTCTCAAGTTGTACCCTTTCAAAGGTTTGGAACCTTTGAAAGGGTCGCTGAAATTGAAAGGGTATCGAAGATACTATTTTTTCACACCAATCACAACCTTCTCGCCGCCAACTTTAATTTCTTTTGATTTTGAATCGGCAGACACGCTGTCCGTGATGTCCAACGAAAGCGTCTCCGCTTTAATGTAATCGGCGTGCGTTTCAAAAGCATTTTTAATTTTTTCAGAGCCGGAAAAGAACAGATGGATTCTGTCATTCATTTCAAAATCCGCTTCTTTGCGCAATTCTTGAATTTGGCGAATCAAATCGCGCGCCAGTCCTTCGGAGATAAGTTCCTCAGTCAGGTGGATGTCCAAAGCCAGGACACTGCCGTCGCTCTCCTGCACTACACGATTTTCCTGCGGCTTCAGTTCCACCTGAATGTCTTCGGACTCCAACTGAACGGTGCGATCGTCGAGCGTCACTTCAATTGGCAGTCCGGCTTTCAATTTTTTCGCCGCTTCCCGCGCAGAGATTCCGGCAAGAGCTTTTTGAACTTTGGGCACGTCTTTGCCAAATTTAGGCCCTAATTTCTTAAAATCTAATTTAAGCTGATAATCAACAAGTTCGGCGTCATCGTCGATGAAAGTCACTTTTTTGACGTTCAGTTCTTCGGTGATGTGGCTGAAATGTTTTTTCAGGCTTTCCGGATCCAAAGAAGGACCGGGTTTGATGAAAAATTCCGCGATAGGCTGGCGAACTTTGATGCCGCTCTGATTGCGCAAAGCGCGCCCGGCCTTGACCACAGCGATCACCTGGTCGATTCCTTTCACCAATTCGTCGTCAACAAAATTTTCATCGACTTCCGGAAAATCGCAGTGGTGAATCGACTCCGGCGCGCTGGGATCGTTGGCAACGACTAAATTTTGATACATTTCCTCGGTGATGAACGGAATCACCGGCGCCAGCAATTTGATGAACGTCACTAACACTTTGTGGAGAGTGAAATAAGCGATTTGCTTGTCCGTGTCCTTTTCGCTCTTCCAGAAGCGGCGGCGATTACGGCGAACGTACCAGTTGGAAAGATCGTCGATGAAAGCCTCGGCTTTTTTCACAAATGCCATGACGTTGTATTCCTCGTAATTCTGGCGGGAAACGCGGATCAATTCCTGCAATTTCGCCAGCACCCAGCGGTCGATTTCCGTCATGTCCTCTTTTTTCGCGTTCAGGTCCGCCGGATTGATGTCGTCCAAAATCGCGTAATTTGCCCAGAAAGCATAAGTATTCCACAGCGTCAGCAGGTGCTTACGGATTTCTTTTGCCGGGCCGTAGCCGAAACTGAGATTAGTGAACGGATTGTGATCGGCAAACATCCAGCGCATGGTATCCACGCCGATTTTTTCCGCCGCATCTTCAAACCAGATGGCGTTACCGGTACTCTTGTGCATTTCTTCGCCTTTTTCGTCGCGCACCAGGGCGTAGCCGAGCACGGTTTTGAACGGCTCGCGATTTTCCATCACGGTGCTCATGGCGAGAATGGCGTAAAACCAGTTGCGGAACTGTCCCGGAAAACATTCGGTGATGAAATCCGCCGGGAACCATTTCTCCCAATATTTTCTGTCTTCAAGATATTTCATGGTAGAATAAGGTACAATTCCCGCGTCGAGCCAGGGATTTCCGACATCTTTGACGCGCGGCACAGTGGCGCCGCATTGGGAACATTTAATTTTCACTTTATCAATGTAGGGCCGGTGCGGAGAATGTCCTTCAAGTTCTTCCCAACCCTCCACGGCGCGATCTTTCAACTCCTCGATGCTGCCCAGGACTTCAAAGTTTCCGCATTTCGGGCATTCGTAAATCGGCAGCGCCAGTCCCCAGTAGCGCTTTTTGGAAATCATCCAGTCGTGCATATTTTTCAGCCAGTCCAATTCCAACTGCATGCCGTAGTCGGGCATCCAGCGAATTTTTTTGGTGACTTCCATGATGTCGAAACGCAATTCGTCCATTTTAATGAACCATTCGTCCACGAGCCGGAACACCAACTCTGTGCCGTGGCGCCAGCACACCGGGTAACGGTGAGTGATTTTTTCCCGTTTGTACAGAATATTCCGTTCGCGCAAATTCCGGATGATCGGCTCGCCCACGTCCATCACGTTCCTGCCGCTAATCCAGTCAAAACCGTCGAGAAATGTGCCGAATTCGTCCAGCGGTGCGATGGCTGGCATGTTGTATTCTTTGCCCAGGGCAAAATCTTCTTTTCCGCAGCCGGGAGCAATGTGTACGATGCCGGTACCTTCTTCCGCACTGACTTCGTCCCAGACAATGACCGGATGTTTTACGCCTTGCTGCACCGGAAGCATTTCAAACGGCGAATGAAATTCCCAGCCGGCCATGGCGCTGCCCGGGAGTTCTCCTAAAACTTGGTAATCGCCTTTTGTTTTCAGCACGGTTTCGGCGCGTTCCTTGACGAGGTAGAAAATTTCGTCCCCCTGTTTGACCTTTACGTAAGTAAAATCCGGATGAACCGCCGCGCCGACGTTCGCCGGCAGGGTCCACGGCGTGGTCGTCCAGACAAGTAAACTCTCATTTTCGCGGTCCGCGAGCGGGAATCTGACGTAAATACTCGTGTGCTCCATTTCGCGGTAGCCTTCGGTGGCAATCTCGTGCTGCGACATGGCAGCGCCGCATTTGATACACCATGGCATCACGTCATGGCCTTTGTAAATCCAGCCGCGATCGTAGCATTTTTTCAGGAATTTCCAGATGGTGTAATTGTTGATGTCGGACATGGTGTAGTAAGAATTGTCCCAATCCATCCAGTAACCGAGACGAATCGACTGCTCGGTCTGAATTTTGGAGTATTTGTACACGCGCTGCTTGCATTTGTCAACAAAATTCTCAATGCCAAATTCTTCGATGTCTGTTTTCGATTTGAAACCGAGCTCTTTTTCAACTTCAACTTCGACCCACAAACCTTGGCAATCAAATCCGTTTTGATAGCGCTGATCATGACCGAGCATGGCGTGGTAGCGCTGAAAAATATCTTTGTACGTTCTGCCCCAGGCGTGGTGTACGCCCATGGGATTATTAGCAGTGATCGGTCCGTCCAAAAATGACCAGTGCTTTTTGCCGCGATTTTTTTCAACTAATTTTTCAAATGATTTATTTTTCTTCCAGAAGTCTAAAATACGATGCTCTAAGGCGATAAAATCTTCCTGCGTGTTGACTTTTTTCAGCATAACCCTATTCCTGATTTTATTTTTTCTTGCTGCCAATAAAAAACCCACTGTCTATTTTTCCTGGCAGTGGGTGATATTTACAAGTTATGGAAATCCTGCTACTGTCCCTCTGCCAGGAGAGGAGGGCGTATCATGATGCTAATAATTCGTATGAAGATAAAAATATTAAACATGGAAAACTCTCTCTTATGCCCTGAATTAAAATATTGTTTCAATGGAATTGTCAATATAACATTTTTATTAAAAAATGTCAAGATTAAATTTGTTAGAAACTGAATGTCCCCCAAAAATTTTGGAAATTTATAGATTAAAATAGCTTTTTTTACCGGAAAAAATGATTTCGAAAATTTATGGTTCTCATTTTTTCATAATTAATTTTAAAACGTTCAACCCTTTCAGGGTTGCCCTTTCAACATGAACTTCATTTCTCCTACAAATGTTCAACATCTTTGATGTTGTTTTTATAAAAAAACAGGTAGATAAATAAGAAAGACACTGAAAAGTGACCAGTAATTCTTTTTATCTCTGAATCCCGAAGGGATTCAACATTTTTAGAC
>JAADFU010000090.1 GCA_013152715.1 Calditrichota bacterium | reverse complement strand
AATACCCAGGTAGGTAGTGGGGTAGTCGAATGCGACACTGTCTCAATCCTCTATCAAGCAAGGCAATGTTTCAGACCGACCCCGTTTTGGAGCCAATAAAATCAAATAGTTAAAATACCCGATTTGCTAACCCCCTCAAAGAGGGCTTTTTTCGATGGCTCAATTACCCTTAAGTCATAGTGCCATTTTGTCATTTTTTACAGCTAACTTCAATAATATCCTTAGTGTATCAAAATTATTGCTAACCCCCCTTACAGCTTTTTTTCTTGCAACATTATATTTATCAAATAAATATAAGTGCTTTTTTCACGGTTTTTGAAAATGGAGCTTCGGTTAGCAAATTATTGACCAACCATGTAAATTATAACAATTTTTCTCGAAGAAGTCAAGTGTTTTTTTACAAATTCGTAAAATTTTTTCCGTAAATCCGATTGAAAAGTCACTTCACCGGCGCCGTCCGGCGCACGCAGCGAAAACCAATGAAAGACGCCGCTCTGTCCGGTTCCAATGAATAGCGCAGCGTTGCGCGCAATTCATCCGCGTGAAATAAATACCCGCCACCGCGAGCAACTTTTTTGTCGCCGGATTCCGGCCCTTTGGGATTTATTTTTCGACCTTTGGCGTAATAATCCCATTGGTACCAGTCGGCGACCCACTCGCGCACATTTCCGACCATGTCGTAGCAGCCGTAAGGGCTTTGGCTATCTTTCGTCTGAAAACCCTGATAATTTTGTCCGTTGTAAAAGCCGACCGGCGTTGTTCCTTCTTCGAAAGGATCGCCGCTGTTCCAGAAATTGGCGCGGGAACTGTCGATTTCGTTGCCCCAGGGATAAAGCTTACCGTCGGTGCCGCGCGCTGCTTTTTCCCATTCCGCTTCTGTGGGCAGACGTTTCAGGTAAAATTCAGCATAAGCATTGGCGCCAAACCAGGTCACGCCCACCATGGGATGATCAGCGAAAACAGAATCCACGACAAAAAGTTCGTCCTGACGATGCACCTGAGAAATTTCTTCATCAAAAAATGAACCAATTTTACCGCTGTCACCGGGGAATTTTTCCAGAAAAGCATTTAGAAAGCGAGCGTACCGGGCGTTAGTGACCGGGTATTTGTCAATCCAGTATTCGTCGAGAAAAACTTTGTGCGCCGGTCTTTCGTCGAACTCAAAATCTTCGCTGCCCATGAGAAAATTTCCGGCGGGCACGCGCACCATTTCTGCGGTGTCTTTCACCGGAATCACAGCGAGAGACTCCGCTTTGGCGGTTGCAGAATCTCCCTTTTCGGGGTAGAGAATCTGCTGCAATTCTTTCTCGATTTGCGCGAATGACAGAGCGGCATTCACCAACATAAAAAATAAAAAATTAAGGAAAAAATATTTGAAACTTCTCATAGTAACACCGTTCATCTTTTTAACTTTTCAAAGGTCCAAACAAATTCTTCTTCGGAAACAAACCGAAGATTCCCCCGGTGTGAATAAAAAGTATTTTATCTTCTTTTTTAAAAAATCCCTTTTGAATTTGATCATACACGCCAAAAAACGCCTTTCCCGTGTACACCGGATCCAAAATGACGCCTTCCAATTTCGCGATTTGGGAGATAAATTCGATTTCTTCCGGTCTATTCAGGGCGTAGCCTTCGCCGACGTAGCCATCGATCACGTGCACTTCTTCCGCTTCCACCGTCACCGGGACGCGATATTGCATGGCTGCATTGCGGCAGATGCGCGTCACTTTTTCTTTGAAATAATCTGCATCGTCGCACACATTGATGCCGATGATTTCAGACGAGAGTTGAAAAAATTTCTTTCCCATCAAAAGCCCGGCGTGAGTGCCGCCGGAGCCATCAGCGCAAACGATGTAATCAAAATTAATGCCCATCTCATTCATTTGTTGCAAAATCTCTGCCGCGGCTGTGAAATAGCCGAAAGACCCGATGGCATTGGACGCGCCTTCGGGAACGATATAGGCTTTGTGACCTTCTGCGGCGAGTTCATCACCAATTTCGCCCATGATTTCTTCGACGCGATTTCTGTAATCTTCTGCCGAAATGTAGCGAACCCTCGCCCCAACCAATAAATCTAAAAATAAATTCCCGTCTTTTTCTTCCGGTTCTTCACCGCGCAGTACAAGAAACGATCCCATTCCCAATCGCGCTGCGGCGACGGCTGTGGCACGAGCGTGATTGGACTGCACGCCGCCGCAAGTGATGAGAAAATTCGCGCTTTGTCTTTTTGCTTCAGCAATGGAAAATTCGAGCTTGCGGATTTTATTTCCGGAATACTCGCTACCGGTAAAATCATCCCGCTTGATGTAAATTTCAGGACTATTCCACTTTTTTGTGAGCCGCTCCAGTTTCTGAATCGGCGTGGGCAAGCGCGCCAGCGACATTTTTCCCGGGATAAAATTTTTTCCCATGGCTTTCTCCTATTCCCAATCAACACTATTTTCCAACACTCCGAGTCCTGCAATTTCTCCTGTTACCACATCGCCCGGTTTCAGCTCAGATACGCCAGCCGGCGTTCCCGTTGCAATAATATCGCCAGCATTGAGCGTAATGTGCCGGGAAATGTAACTGATGATGTCGGGGATTTTGTACACCATCTCCGCGGTATTCGCCTGTTGTTTAATCTCACCGTTGACTTTGAGCGAAATATCGAGACTGTGCGCATCCTCGATTTCATCCGCTGGCACCAAAAACGGCCCCAGGGGACAAAAAGTGTCAAAACTTTTCGACCGCATCCAGGGCTTCTTTTCTTTCATATCTTCGATTTGCATGGCGCGCGCTGTGACATCGTTCAGTACTGAATATCCGGCGACGTGCTCCATTGCCCTGTCTTTGGGAATTTTTTTCCCGGATTTCCCGATGACAACAGCCAATTCGATCTCGTGATCCACGCGTCCGACATCCCGCGGCAGACGAATTGTTCCGCCCGGAGGCAGCAAACTCGTGGGTAGTTTTGCAAAAATAATCGGTTCCGGCGGCACCACATTTTGGAATTCTTCCGCGTGCTTTTTGTAGTTTCTCCCCAGGCAAATGATTTTCTGCGGTCTGGCAATAGGTAGATCGTAAACGATTGATTCTTTTAACTCCACGTCATCCAGCGAGCGCAGACTCGTCACCGTCGTGATGATGTCCTGAATATTTTTCTTATTAAACATTTCAAATTCCACCATCACCTGCAAAAACATCAAATCCGGCAGACGATGCTCGCCGCGGATATCCTTGAAATATGTCCAGATGCGGGAAAAATCGTAGTTCTTGCCTTTGTATTCAATCCCGATTCTCATCACGTGCTCTGATTTTTTGTACATGAATAAACGCATATTTTTTCCTTCCCATTTTTATTAAGTTATTGGTGAGTGGTTATTAATTTTTGACGATCCGAAACTTGTCCCCTCTTTCGATGATTAACAGCAACCTTAAAATAAATAAGTGCGAGAAAGCGAATTGCTAAAGGCTAAAGGCCAAACGCCAATTGCCAACATCATAATCATTGCGCATAAAATCGAATCATTTGTTCAATCGCCCGCGCACAAACGGGACAAAATCCTTGCAATGTTTTCGAAAACATGATACAGTCCACATACGGTCGATACAGTCCTTTTGATGAATAGCCCGAACCCTCAAAAGCACCAACTTTGCCTTTGTAAGGCTGATTTTTCATTAATTCATCCAACTGATCTTTGATTCTCTGATATTTGGTTTTGAGATCGGGGGCGCTTTTGTCCAATTTTGACAGCGCCTGATTCAAAGAATCGTATTCCGCTTTATGCCACGGCGTGGGAATGGGCGTGTCCGCTGCCATCAAATTCTCCCACTTCACATGTCCGTTGTGCAAAATCGCCACGTTCGGCTCCCAGGGATCGACATCCAACGGGTAAAATTCATCGTAAGCGACCGACGAAGAATAGTACTCATCGCCCAGCCCGGCAAAGGCATGGCCGAATTCATGCACGAAAACGTACTTCGGCACCCAGCTTTTCTCCTTATTTTTCTCTCGGGCGTAGCTGACCGCGTAAAGATTAAAAATACCGCCGCCGCCGTAGCGATCGGAATTCAAAATGATGTAAATTCTGTCATAGGGCACGAGAGATGCGACGTCGCGAACGGCTTTGTTTTCAAAGCTCAAAGCGTAGCGAGGCGAATCAAAGGAATTGTAAGAACAACCGAGTGCGGTTTGTTTCCACGAATTTTTTCGCGGTTCGTCAACGCCGGAATTTACGGAAGGCACATCCACATACCAGACGTTGAAATCTTTTTTGTGTTCTTTGAAAGGCTCGGTTTTAAAAAGGGCACTGACAAGACGTTTCATGTCATTGTGAAACAGATTCATTTCTTTTGCAGTGTAACCTTCCGCGAGAATTGCGATATCGACCTTAATGTGAGGATTGCCATTTCTGAACAGCGCAGAAACGGGAAACTTTTCTCTCTGTGCTTCCCTGTTGACAAAACGAGAGTTTGGATCAATGACTGTCGAAAAGATATTTTCAAAATAGTTCTCACGGTTTCTTTTGGCAATGATGAACTGAATTTTATTCTTTGGAAAAGGCAGCAAAACCGACTCGTGAAATGTGCGGTGGATTCCTTTTTCCGCCTCGCTTGTGGTTTCCCACTCTCCATAGAGGCTGCAAAAACCGCGCGAGAAAATCAGTTCATTGGTGCGCACATCGATCACTTTTGCCAGATATTTTCCCAGATTCAAAGTGTCGAGCAAATTGTTTTTCGAGCCTGCCCACAATTGCCGGTTATGCGTCAGCACAGCCGGTTCCTCATAAACTTTGTCAAGGCTGATCACTTCCAGACCTTTGGTGCCGGTATGATAAAAATCAACGCGCATGGTTTTGTCGAAAAAATATTTTTCAAATCCGCTTTGCGTAAAAGCCAAATCAGACAGAAGAAAGGCAAAAATCAGAAAGAAAATTATTGGCAAGCGTTTCATTTCCAGCCTCCTGTTAATGACAATTTTTTATTTGATAGCCACGATTTTGCATTGTGGGAGTTGCAAACAACCAAATATAAAAGAATTCAGCCAATAATGCAATAGGGAATTTGGATTTGGGAAATTTGGGGGACATTCGATAAAAAAGGACATTTCAACAGGGCGGAACGATATTTTAACGGGTAGCGGTGTTTCCGGTAACGTAATTTTTGCAAATTTAATGGTTAACCGCAAAGCGCTCTGTAGGGAATGCAAATTTGCATTCCTATCGCCGTTCAAACGCCGCAGGCGTTCA
>JAADFU010000089.1:23807-24371 GCA_013152715.1 Calditrichota bacterium | reverse complement strand
AACGGAGTGCGCGTCAATCAGAAAAAAATTCACCAAAAATACGGAGGCTGGATCTACCAGCGCTGTCTGCCGCTGTGCATCATTTCACCGTCAGCAGTGGTCATCCATCGCGATGTATTTGAAAAAGTTGGCCTTTTTGATGAAACGATGACCGTGTGCGAAGATTACGACCTCTGGCTCCGTGTGTGTCACCAGTTTCCCGTTGCCTTCATCGAAAAGCCATTGATTGTAAAATACGGCGGCCACGGGGATCAGCTATCGCGGAAATTCTGGGGCATGGATCGTTTTCGCGTTCGTGCGCTGGAGAAAATGTTGGCAGAAAAGACGCTATCTTCGGCAGACAGAGACGCAACAATACGCATGTTAAAGAAAAAATGTGATATTTTAATTAATGGATTTGAAAAAAGAAAAAATTTCGAAGAAGCGGAAAAATACCGAAAATTAAAAATCAGTTTTGAATTATGAGTTGCGGGTTTTGGGTTATCAGCAGAGGGATTGAAATGGCCATAAAAAGTTGAGGTCTTCACATCTTGAACTTTTAACTCGAAACTACAACTCGAAACT